>NZ_JASDDD010000009.1:0-100454 GCF_030407555.1 Curtobacterium sp. APC 4022 | reverse complement strand
CACCTCCCACACCGGCCGGACGGTCGCGGACTACCCTCGACACGTGACCCGCGACGGAGAGGAACACCACGTGACGAGCGCTGCCACCCGCACCGAGACCGATTCCCTGGGCTCGAGGGAGGTGCCCGTCGATTCGTACTGGGGCATCAACACCCTCCGGGCGATGGAGAACTTCCCGATCGCCTCCGTGCCGATCGCGGTGTACCCGGACCTCGTCGCCGCTCTGGTGACCGTGAAGCAGGCGGCGGCCCGGGCGAACCGGGCGATCGGGGTCCTCGACGACGAGCGCGCCGACGCCATCGACCGTGCCGCGCAGGAGGTGCGTGACGGTGCCCTCCGCGACCAGTTCGTCGTCGACGTGGTCCAGGGTGGCGCCGGCACGAGCACGAACATGAACACGAACGAGGTCCTGGCGAACCGGGCCCTCGAGCTCCTCGGTCGAGAGCGTGGCGACTACGCGTACCTGCACCCCATCGACCACGTGAACCGCAGCCAGTCGACGAACGACACGTACCCGACGAGCATCAAGATCGCGATGATCTACGGGGTGCGCCGCCTGGCCGACCAGCTGGAGCAGCTGTCGGACGCGTTCGCCGAGCGGGGCCGCGCCTTCGCGGACGTCCTCAAGGTCGGGCGTACGCAGCTGCAGGACGCCGTGCCGATGACGCTCGGGCAGGAGTTCACCGGCTTCGCGCACACCATCCAGGAGGACGTCGTCCAGCTCCGCCGCGTGGTGCCGCTGCTCGGTGAGATGAACCTCGGCGCGACCGCGATCGGCACCGGCATCACCGCGGATCCGCTCTACCGCGACGAGGTCCGCAGACAACTCGCCGAGGCGTCGGGCGTCGACGTCGTCACCGCGCCGGACCTCATCGAGGCGACGAGTGACGCCGGCTCGTTCATGACGCTGTCCGGGACGGTGAAGCGCAGTGCGATGAAGCTGTCGAAGATCTGCAACGACCTGCGCCTGCTGGCGTCGGGGCCGCAGGCGGGCCTCGGTGAGATCACGCTGCCGCCGCGGCAGGCCGGGTCCTCGATCATGCCGGGCAAGGTGAACCCGGTGATCCCGGAGGTGGTGAACCAGATCGCCTTCGCCGTCGCCGGGGCGGACACCACGGTGACGATGGCGGCCGAGGGCGGGCAGCTGCAGCTCAACGCCTTCGAGCCGATCATCGCGCACTCGATCCTGCAGTCGCTGCAGTGGATGGCCCGCGGCTGCGCGACCCTCCGCGAGCACTGCGTCGTCGGCATCGAGGCGAACGAGGCCAAGCTCGCGGCCCAGGTCGACACGAACGTGGGAGTCGTCACCGCGCTGACGCCGTACATCGGCTACGCGGCGGCGGCGTCGATCGCGCACACGGCGTTGACGACGTCGACGCCGATCTCCACGCTGGTGATCGCGGCGGGCCTGATGGACGAGCACCAGGTGCACCGTGTCCTCAGCCCGGCGCGCCTGTCCGGCATCGAGATGGCCACGGGGGCGATCCCGGTGATCACCGAGGCGATGCTCCAGCAGCACGCCCGCGACGCGGCCCCGCGTCCGCCGCAGGCCTGACCCGACCCGCAGGCGAACCAGCTGGACCCCCTGACGGACGGGAGGCCCGTGGCGGCCCCGCCACGCGCCTCCCGTCCGTCCGCGGCTCACGCAACGAGCGCAGTGCCGCTCAGGGCATCGGCCGCTCGCCCGCGCGCACCTGCCCCGCCACCCGCCGGAGCTCGTCGTCCTCAGGTGAGGCCTCGTCGTCGGGGAGCTCCGCCGCCGCGGCCCGCACCTGTGCCGCCGCCGCGATGTCCTGGTCCCGCCACCGGGCCAGCGTGAAGTTCCGGGTGACGTCGCGGAGCGGCAGCCGGATGGTCTCGTCGGCCTCGATGCCGGCGAGCAACTGGCGCATCCGGATCACCTCGGAGTCGAGCTCCCCGCCGACGACGAGCACGAAGTTCGAGATGTACAGGTACACGAGCAGCAGCAGCGCCCCGCCGAGCCAGCCGTAGGCGCGGTTGCCGCCGCCGATCGTCTCGACGTAGACCGCGAAGCCGACCGTGGCGATCGCCCACGTCCCGATCGCGAAGCCGGCGCCGGCGGAGACCCACCGCAGCTGCGGCGTCCTGACGTTGGGGGTGGCGGTGTAGAGCACGGCGACCATGACGACCAGGTCCGCGGCGAGGACCGGCCACTTCGCGACGTTCCAGACGTCGTCGACCCAGGACGGCCAGCCGACCTGCTGCACGATCGCGGCGGAGATCACCGGGGTGCCGAGCAGGATGACGAGGGCGACGGCGCCGCCGACCATGATCAGCAGCGTGACGAGGAGCATCATGCTGCGGAACTTCCAGATCCGCCGGCCCTCCTCGACCTCGTAGGCGGTGTTCATCGCCCGGCCGAACGCGGTCGCGTACCCGGACAACGACCACAGCGTCAGGACGAGTCCGACGGTCGCGCCGAGCCACGGGTTGTCGAGGGTGAGCAGCTGCCGGAGCGGGGTCTCGAGGTGCTCGGCCGTCTCGGGCCGCACGATGACGCCGAGGATCCCGATCACGTCCGCGACGCTGTCCCCGCCCTGGTCGACGACGGCCAGCAGCGACACCACGGTCAGGGCCGTCGGGAACACGGTGAGCAGCGCGAAGAACGTCAGCGACGCAGCCGAGTCGACGACCCGGTGCCGGATGACCGAGTGGTACGTCCGACGCACCACCGCCCGGACACCCGAGCGGCGCAGGTCGCGTTCGCGGCTCGCCGGCATGGGATCGACCGTACCGGCTCCGTCAGTTCGCGTTCGGGTGCAGGGCGTCGTACCGGCGGAACGAGGGAACCAGCCGGAGCAGCAGGGCGACCAGCGCGATGATGAGGACACCGCCGATCTCCGGCGGGTAGGCGAACCCGGCCGCGACGACCAGGCCGGCGTAGAGGTCGCCGACGCGCGGGCCGCCGGTCACGACGACGATGAAGATGCCCTGCAGTCGACCGCGCATGCCGTCCGGTGCGGCGGCCTGGAGGATCGTCCCTCGGAACACGCTGCTCACGTTGTCCGCACCGCCGGCCACCGCGAGGAACAGCGCGCAGAGCACCAGTGCCGGCAGGATCCCGGTCGAGAAGGTCTCGGACGGCCGCCCGCCGAGGAGGTGCGCGCAGGCGACGACGACACCGAACGCCGCGATCGCTCCGCCGTAGACCGTGATCGCCCAGCCGACGGCCTCGCCCTGGCGTCGCACGTGGCCGAGCGGCCCGGAGAAGATCCCGGAGAGCAGTGCACCGATCGCGTACGCCGCGGTGAGCGCCCCGACGGTGATCGACCCGCCGCCGACGACCAGCGCGCCGATCGCCGGGAACAGCACGCGGGGCTGCCCGAACGTCATCGCGATGATGTCGAGCACGAAGGTCATCGTGATGTTGCGGGAGCGCCGGAGGAACCTCGCCCCCTCGATCAGCGACGACAGTCCGGGGCGCAGGGCGTCGTGCTCCGGGGCCATCCGGGGCAGCGTGATCACCCCGAGGAACGCCGCACTGAACAGGACGACGTCGACCGTGTACGTCGGCGCGAAGCCGAACGCGGCGACGAGCACGCCACCGACCGCCGGGCCGACCGTCACCGAGAAGCCGGCGCTGATGCTGTTCAGGGCGCTCGCCGCGGGCAGCAGCTCGATGCCGACCAGGCGTGGCACGATCGCGGCGCGGGAGGCCCCGATGACGGTGCCGGCGACGGCGTTCACCGTGACCAGCACGTAGAGCAGTGCGACGCTGTCGAGGCCGAGCCAGGCGTGCGCGGCGATCATCGCGGTCGACACCCACGCCAGGACGGCCGACACGAGGGCCACGGTGCGGCGATCGAACGCGTCGGCGAGCATCCCGCCGTACAGACCGGCCAGGATCATCGGCACCAGGGAGATCACGCCGACCAGCGACACCATGAAGGTCGAGCGGGTGATCTCGTACACCTCGAGCCCGACGGTGACGCTCGTCATCATCGTGCCGATGCCGGCGATCGAGCTGCCGATCCAGAGTCGCGCGAAGGCGGGGGAGCGGCGGAGCGGGGTCAGGTCGGCGAACAGGGAGCGGCGGGGCTTCGCGGGGGCATCTGGTGTCACGGTGGAACCATTCTGTGGCCTGGAGGCCGCCTGCGGAGCCCCGTTTCGTTCTCTGGTTGACTGACGGACATGACTGACCTGAACAGCAAGCCCGAGTTCGACGCTCCCGAGGGCCCTGCCCCCACCGACCTCGTCATCACCGACATCGTCGAGGGCGACGGCGCCGTCGCCGAGTCCGGCTCGACCGTCAAGGTCCACTACGCCGGCGTCGAGTACGAGTCCGGCGAGGAGTTCGACAGCTCCTGGGGCCGTGGCGAACCGATCGACTTCCCCCTCGCGGCGCTCGTCCGCGGCTGGCAGGAGGGCATCCCCGGCATGAAGGTCGGCGGGCGCCGCAAGCTCGTCGTTCCGCCGGAGCTCGCCTACGGCCCGGCCGGCGGCGGACACTTCCTGTCCGGCAAGACCCTGATCTTCGTCATCGACCTGCTCGGCGTCCGCTGATGGCGGGCGTCCCGGCGGTCCCGACCCTCGAGCTGAACGACGGGCACCGGATCCCGGCGCTCGGCCTCGGCACGTACTCGCTCGACGGGGACGAGGGGATCCAGGCGGTCGGTGCGGCGATCACGAGCGGGTACCGCCTGCTCGACACCGCACTGAACTACGGCAACGAGGACGCGGTCGGCGAAGCGGTCCGCCGCGCCGACGTACCGCGCGACGAGTTCGTCGTGACGTCGAAGCTGCCGGGACGCCACCACGGCTACGACGAGGCGCACCGTTCGGTGGACGAGACCCTGGCGAACCTGGGGCTCGACCACCTGGACCTGTACCTGATCCACTGGCCGAACCCGTCGGTCGGCAAGTTCGTCGAGACCTGGAAGGCGTTCGTCGACCTCCGCGACAGCGGCAAGGTCCGCTCGATCGGTGTCTCGAACTTCACGCCGGAGCACCTCGACCGGATCATCGACGCCACCGGGGTCGCCCCGGCCGTCAACCAGGTCGAACTGCACCCGTACTTCCCGCAGGCCGAGCTCCGCGCCGTGCACCAGCGGCTCGGCATCGTCACCGAGAGCTGGAGCCCGCTCGCGAAGCAGTCGGAGCTCCTCACCGAGCAGCCCGTCACCGCCGCGGCCGCCGCGCACGGGGTGTCAGCCGGCCAGGTCGTGCTCCGTTGGCACGTCCAGCTCGGTGCCGTCCCGGTGCCGAAGTCGGGCGACGCGGACCGCCAGCGCGAGAACCTCGACGTGTTCGGCTTCACGCTGAGCGACGACGAGGTCCAGGCCATCTCCGCGCTCGAGCGCGGTCGGCTCTGGGACGGCGACCCGGACACGCACGAAGAGATGTAGCCGAGCGCGTTCGCGTCGGGCCCGACCGGGGCAGGGGGATACGATTGGTCCCCCTGTCCCGAAGGGTTGCGAGTGTCCGAAGCGCGTGTTTCCGAACCCACCGAGATCGACCGTGAACGCGGCTACGTCGACGGTCTCTTCCACCGACTCGACGAGCTGACGGCCGAAGCCGCCCAGCGACTCGCCGAGACCCGCCGACAGACCGTCGGCGGCAACCACCAGAGCCGCAGCGAGCGCGACGCCTTCGCCCGGCTCTACGAGGACACCGTCGCCACGCTCGAACGCGTCGGCGACCGGCTGGTCTTCGGCCGGCTCGAGGTCCAGGACCCGCCGGCCGACGAGGACGCCTTCCGGTACATCGGTCGCGTCGGCCTCCGTGACGCCGACCACCGTCCGCTGCTGCTCGACTGGCGTGTGCCCGGTGCCAGCGCGTTCTACCAGGCGACCGCGGCGCACCCGATGGGCATGCGCGCTCGTCGGCACCTGACCCTCGAGGGCCGCACGGTCGTCGGGGTCGAGGACGAGGTCTTCGACGCCACGCTCTACGACGACGAGCGCACCCACCTGCAGGGGGAAGGGGCCCTGCTCGCCGCGGTCACCGCCGAGCGCACCGGCCGGATGACGGACATCGTCGCCACCATCCAGGGCGAGCAGGACCGGATCATCCGCTCCCCGCTCGAGGGCGTGCTCATCGTGCAGGGCGGCCCGGGCACCGGCAAGACGGCCGTCGCACTGCACCGCGCCGCGTACCTGCTCTACTCGTACCGCGAGCGCCTCCGGGGCTCCGGGGTCCTGGTCGTCGGCCCGTCGCCGGCGTTCCTGACCTACATCGAGCAGGTGCTGCCGTCCCTCGGCGAGACCGGTGTCGTGATGGCGTCGCTCGGCTCGCTGTACCCGGGGTTGCACACCACGGTCCACGACCGCCGGGACGTCGCCGCGGTCAAGGGCTCGGGCGAGATGGCCGACCTCCTGCGCCGGGCCGTCCGCTCACGCCAGGTCGTCCCGACCGAGTCGGTGACGCTCGACGTCGAGGGTGAGCGACTCGTCGTCCCGCCGCAGCTCGTGGCCGAGGCGATGCGTCGCGCCCAGGACCGTGGCAAGCCGCACAACGTCGCCCGGGTGTCGTTCAACAAGAACGCGCTCGACGCCATGACCCGTCTGCTCGCCGACCAGCTGCGGCAGCGTGGCACCACGGTCGACGAGGCGGACGAGAAGGTGCTGCGCGAGGACATCCGCAGCTCGTACGACGCCCGCGTCCTGCTCAACACCGCGTGGCTGCCGCTGCCGGCCGAGAAGTTCCTCGAGGACCTCTACGCCCGCCCGAACTGGCTGGCGTCGCTGACCCCGAACTGGAGCCCCGAGCGCCGCGAACTCCTCCGACGCGAGCGCGGTGCCGCCTTCACGGTGGAGGACGTGCCGCTCCTCGACGAGGCAGCCGAGCTCCTCGGCGAGTTCGACCCGACGGGTGGTGCGGCGAAGCGTCAGGCGAAGGCCAGCCGGAACCGCGACATCGAGAACGCCCGCCAGGCCATCGAGAACATGGGCGTCGAGGGGATCGTCAGCGCGGAACAGGTCGCCGGTGCCTTCGCGGAGGGCGGCGACCCCCGCTCCACGGCCGAGCGTGCCGCTGAGGAACGCGAGTGGACCTACGGGCACATCGTGGTCGACGAGGCGCAGGAGCTCTCGCCGATGCAGTGGCGGATCCTCGCCCGCCGGAACCCGCTGCGGTCCTTCACGATCGTGGGCGACATGGCGCAGGGTTCCTCGCCCGGTGCCGCCCGCACCTGGGACGACGTCCGCGGGGCGCTCTCCCGACGCCGTCGTGGTCGTGCGCCGCAGGTGCCGCTGGACTCCCGGCTGGAAGAGCTGACCGTCAACTACCGCACGCCGCGCTCGATCGTCGAGGCCGCCGGGGCGTTCGCTGCCTCGGCCGGACTCACGGTGACCGCGAACGAGGCGGTCCGTGACGGTGACCCCGTCGAGCGGCTGCGCGTCGACCGGGCGGACCTGTTCGACACCGTCGTCCGCCGGGTCGACAGCGAGCGGGACCTGATCGGCGCGGGGACGATCGGCGTGATCGTGCCGGAAGCCGACGTGACGGCCGTCCGCGAGCGCCTGGCCCGCACCGAGGCGGACGTCCGCGGGCTCGGTTCGCCGCGCCCGGGCTCGGTCACGGTGCTGACGGGTGCCGACGCGAAGGGCCTGGAGTTCGACGGCGTGCTGCTCGTCGACCCGGACCGGGTCGGGTCCGACGCGGCCCGCGCGGCTGCGGCGGTCTACGTCGCGATGACCCGCCCGACCCGTCGCCTGACGGTCATCGCGGTCGCCTGACGGTCGTCGCGGTCGCCTGACGGGAGGCCCGACACCCGCCCGTCAGGCCGGCTCGCCCTGGTCCCGCACCTCGGCCACGAGCGTCGCCCACGGACCGTCCAGCCGGCGGCCGACAGGCGGACCGGTGTCGGGCCTCCCGGCCGTGGTGCGCCCGTCAGTCGCGCTTGCGGTTCTCGACCAGGGCGAGCGCGTACGACTCCCACCACTGCCCGGCGGCCGGTCCGCCGTTGCAGCTGCCGTCGCTGAGGCCGGGCGTCTTCACCCAGAGCAACGCGTCGAGCCGGGTCGTGCCGAGGGTGACGTGGGGGAGCTGTCCGAGCCCGGCACCCTCGGGGTTGCACCAGTCCCCGCGCCAGCCCTGACCGTTCCGCGAGACGTCGATGACGAAGTGCGGGTCGCCGCCGATCGCGTCGGCGAGTTCGTCGGCGTAGGCGCGCTCCTGGTCGACGCGGTAGAAGTTCGACACGTTCGTGGCGAAGCCCTGCACCCGGTCGACGCCCGCGCGCCGCAGCCAGTCGGCCATCGTCCGGACCGGCACCCGGTTCTCGTTGCCGCCGTCCAGGTACACGGTCAGCCCGTGCCCGGTGAGCGCCGTCACGGCCTTGCGGAGCAGCGGCAGGCGCGTGTCCCGCAGCCGCTCGCACACGGCGATCTGCGCGATCGAGTCCGGCTCGACCAGGACGACGGCGTGCGAGCCGGCGAGGGCGCGGACGACCGCGCGGACCCAGGGCAGGTAGGCGTCCTCGGCGGTGCCGCCGCTCGACCAGTGTCCGCAGTCGCGGTCGGGGATCGCGTAGAGCACGAACACCGGGGTCGCGCGCTGCTCGCGCGCCGACGCCAGGACACGCTGCACGGTCGCGACCGTCTCCGGCACGGACGGGTTCGTCAGCCAGGTGGCGACCGGCTGGTCCGCGATCACGGCGAGGCGGTCCGCGGTGGAGGCCCGGCCCGCCTTCCGCGCGGCCGTCTCGTGCCAGCGTGCCTGGTTCGCGGTCGACGGCTGGCGCGCGAGGCCGCCGGGCCACGCTTGGGCAACGCTCTTGCGGTGGGCGACCGGGCGGTCAGCGCCGTGCGGCAGCACCACGCTCACCGCCACGACGACGGCCACGACGAGCGCGCCGACGATCCCGATCCACACCCACTGACGCGTGGACGAGGCGCGTTCCGGTCTCGGCATCGGCCGTTCCTCCCTGTTGCGCGACGCCCCCGACCCGCGTCCGCTGCTGCCGTCATGTTCCCATCCCATCGTCATGCGATGCCAGGGCGCTGCACAGCAGGCGTGCCCCAGACTGACCTGATGTTGCGGAAACTGCTCCTCCTGGCCCTGACCGGCGGCTACGCCTGGGTGATCTACCGGATGACGCTGACCCCGCACGTGTTCACGTCGGCCGAGAACGCGCTGGTCCTGCACGCCATCGCCTGGGTGCAGCACCTGCCGCACGGGGCCTGGTTCACGTACGACCGCACCGAGTTCCTGGCGAACGTCGCGATGTTCGTCCCGGTCGGGGTGATCGCCGCGCTGTGGCTGCCTCGACGCTGGTGGATCCTCGGCGCCCTGGTGGCGGTCGGGCTGTCGGTCGGGATCGAGTTCGCGCAGGCCGAGTACCTGCCGGCCCGGGTGGCCGACCCCCGCGACGTGCTGTCGAACGGCATGGGCGGCCTGCTCGGGGCGACGCTCGTCGGGTTCGTGCGGAGCCTGCTGCCCGAGCGTCGACGCCGTCGTCGGCCGCTGCGGGCACGGACGGTCTGAGCGACCGCGCCCCGTCGGCGCGTCCCTGCTCTGGTATGCTCGTTCGGTTGCCGTCGAACGGCCGCGGATCAAGAGCGCTCACGCATCAGGTGTGGGCACCGCGCAACGGACAGAGCTCTCACGCAGAGCAGGAAAGGGGATCCTCCATGGCACTTGACGCGAAGATCAAGCAGGAGATCATTGAAGAGTACGCGACCCACCCGGGCGACACCGGATCCCCCGAGGTCCAGGTCGCCGTTCTGACGCGTCGTATCAACGACCTGAACGAGCACCTCAAGGAGCACAAGCACGACCACCACTCGCGTCGTGGTCTGCTCCTCATGGTCGGTCAGCGCCGCCGTCTCCTCGGGTACCTCTCCGACGTCGACATCGCCCGCTACCGCGCGCTCATCGAGCGTCTCGGCCTGCGCCGCTAGTCAGATCCGGAGCACTGCCACCGCGCAGTCCTGCTGATCGGAAGCCCCGTTCCTCCTGGTGAGGGACGGGGCTTCTGTCGTCCCCGGGCACGGGCCCGGGCCCGCGCCGTTCCCCGTGCATCCGTCGCGGGAATGCGTGTGTGCCATCGAGGGTTCCTGCTACTGTTCATGCAAACGCATCGAAAGTCGGGAGTCTCCATGACCACCATCGCCGTCGTCTCCGCCGGTCTCTCCGAGCCCAGCTCGACCCGCCTGCTCGCCGACCGCCTCGGCGCCGCGACCCTCGAGGCCCTGTCGGCCGACAGCGCCGTCGCCGGGGACCGGGTGGAACTCCGGAACGTGGACCTCCGCCCGCTGGCGCACGAGATCACCGACGCCATGCTCACGCGCTTCGCCGCCCCGGCCCTGACCACCGCGATGGCGACGGTCGTCGAGGCGGACGCCGTGGTCTTCGTCACCCCGGTCTTCACCGCCGGCATGAGCGGCCTGGCGAAGTCCTTCCTCGACGTCCTCGACAAGGACGCCCTCACCGACATGCCCGTGCTGCTCGGTGCGACCGGTGGCACCGCACGCCACTCGCTCGCCCTCGAGCACGGCATCCGTCCGGTCTTCGCCTACCTGCGCGCCGCGGTCGTCCCCACCGGGGTCTTCGCCGCGACCGACGACTGGGGGAGCGACGACGCGGGCACGCTCGACGCGCGCATCCGCCGGGCCGGAGCCGACCTGGCGTGGATGATGCGGGCCTCCCGGCGGCAGCCGCAGCAGGCGGACGCCCTGCCGGAGGTCGTGGACTTCGCGTCCCTCCTCGGTGGGGTGCAGCGCTAGTCGCACCCCTGCCGGCACTCAGTACCAGTGCGGGTTGACGCTCATCTCGTGGTTCCAGGCGCCGCACGGCGTCCCGTAACTGCTCTTGATGTAGGCGAGACCCCAGTTGACCTGGGTTTGCGCGTTCGTCCGCCAGTCCGCTCCGGCGGCGGCGAGCTTCGACGCCGGCAGTGCCTGCGGGATCCCGTAGGCGCCGCTCGACGCGTTCAGGGCGTTCGCGCGCCAGCCGGACTCCTGCGTCCACAGGGACACCAGGCAGCCGAACTGGTCGTCGCCCCAGCCGTAGCTGCCGAGGACGCTCCGTGCGTAGGCCTGAGCGGCGGCCGGGTCGACCGCGACGCCGTCCGTGCTGGGGTAGTCGTTGCCCGATGACGCCGCGCCCGACGGGGTGGGTGCGGCCGCTGCTGCCGCCGCGGCCTGGGCGGCGGCCTGCGCCGCTGCCGCCTGCGCTGCGGCCTGCGCGGCGACCGCCTGTCCGACTTCGTAGCGACGCTGCGTCTCGGCGGTCGAGTCCCGGAGTGTCGCGAGCTGCTGGTAGAGCTCGTCGCTGTGCGACTCGGTCGACGCGACCGCGGCATCAGCACGCTGCTGGGCGGCCTTCGCGGTCGCCGCCTTCGCCTCGGCCGCGGCCGCGAGCGAGGCACGCTCGTCCTCGGCCCGGGCGGCCTGGTCGTGCAGCGAGGACGCGGTCTTCGCCGACACGGAGGCGTCGTCGAGCACGCCGGCCCACGTCGTGGACAGCTGGTCGAGCGCACCGAGCTGGTACAGCAGCGCGTCCGGGTTGCCGGCGGTCGCGATCCGCGTCGTCATCTGGTCGGTCGAGCCGTCGCGGTACAGGTCCGCGGCCAGTCGCCCGGCCCGGGTCTGCGCACGCTTCGCGGTCTCCGCCGCCTGGTCGGCGTGGGCCTGGAGGCTCGTGGCCGTCTGGGTGGCCTGGGCCAGGTCCGCCTCGGCCTGCGTCGCCGCCGCGGAGCGGTCGAGGGCGACCTGCGACTTCGCGGCGGCGTCGGCCTGCACCGACTTCAGGGCTGCCTGGACCCTCGTGACCTCGGTCTGCTTGGCCTGCTCGTTCCCCTTCGCGCGCTGCACGTCCTGCCATGTCGGGTAGTCCGTGGCGGAGGCCGGCGCGGCACCGACCACCGGGACGACCAGGGCGCCGACGAGCACGGTGACGGCGAAGAGGACGTGTCGCCCGTGCGGCCGACGGACGAGGGTGGGATTCCGAGGCATGCCAGCAGGCTAGGTGAGGACACGCCCGTTCTCCTGGAGCACCGCCGCTCGTCCACCACGGAATGCTAAGGTCGGCTGGTCTGGGGACCGTTCCCCGAGACGAACCATGACATCGCACGCAGACCGGCACGAAGCTGGTCATCGGTGGTGGCGTCCGGGCCGGTTGTCGTCCCGTGTGCTTCTACTGCTGGCCAGACATGCGTTCCGCGTCGTGGAGCGCACGTGCACGAGTGTGCCCGAGGCCTGGTCTGCTGCACGAAAAACGCAAGGAGGCATCCTCTATGGAGGGTCCCGAGATCAAGTTCGCGGAAGCGACCATCGACAACGGTCGCTTCGGCACCAGGACGGTCCGGTTCGAGACCGGTCGTCTCGCGCAGCAGGCACAGGGTGCCGTCGCCGCGTACCTCGACGAAGAGACCATGCTGCTGTCGGCCACCAGCGCCGGCAAGCACCCGCGTGAGGGCTTCGACTTCTTCCCGCTGACGGTCGACGTCGAAGAGCGCTCGTACGCCGCCGGCAAGATCCCCGGCTCGTTCTTCCGCCGCGAAGGCCGCCCCAGCACCGAGGCGATCCTCGTCTGCCGCCTGATCGACCGGCCGCTGCGCCCGTCGTTCGTCGACGGCCTCCGCAACGAGGTCCAGATCGTCATCACCGTCCTGAGCATCGCCCCGGACGAGTTCTACGACGCGCTGGCCATCAACGCCGCGTCCGCGTCCACGCAGATCTCCGGTCTGCCGTTCTCCGGCCCGATCGCCGGTGTGCGTCTCGCGCTCATCCCGGGCGCGAACGGCACCGACCAGTGGGTCGCGTTCCCGAAGGCGTCGCAGCTGGCCGAGGCCGTCTTCGACCTCACGGTCGCGGGCCGTGTCGTCACCGACGAAGCGGGCAACGAAGACGTCGCGATCATGATGGTCGAAGCCGAGGCCACCGAGCACAGCTGGGACCTCATCCAGGGCGGCGCCACCAAGCCCGACGAGTCCGTCGTCGCGCAGGGCCTCGAAGCGGCCAAGCCGTTCCTCAAGGCCCTCGTCGAGGCGCAGGCGAAGCTCGCCGCGCAGTCGGCCAAGGAGATCCAGGACTTCCCGGTCTTCCCGCCCTACGCCGACGAGGTCTACGCGGCCGTCGAGTCCCTCGCGCTCTCCGAGCTCGGTGACGTCTACAAGATCGCCGCCAAGACCGAGCGCCAGGACGCCGACGACGCGCTCAAGTCGCGCGTCAAGGCCGCCATCGCCGAGCAGGTCGCCGCGGGCACGCTGCCCGAGGTCGCCAACAGCCAGGTCGGTGCCGCGTACAAGTCGGTCACGAAGAAGGTCGTCCGCGGCCGCATCCTCACCGAGCAGATCCGCATGGACGGTCGCGGCCTGGCCGACATCCGCCCGCTCGACGCCGAGGTCGCCGTGATCCCGCGCGTCCACGGTTCCGCGGTGTTCCAGCGCGGCGAGACGCAGATCCTCGGCGTCACCACGCTGAACATGCTCAAGATGGAGCAGCAGATCGACTCGCTGTCGCCCATCACGAAGAAGCGCTACCTGCACCACTACAACTTCCCGCCGTACTCGACCGGTGAGACCGGTCGCGTCGGTTCGCCGAAGCGTCGCGAGATCGGGCACGGCTTCCTGGCCGAGCGCGCCCTCGTGCCGGTGCTGCCGTCGCGCGAGGAGTTCCCGTACGCCATCCGTCAGGTCTCCGAGGCGCTCAGCTCCAACGGGTCCACCTCGATGGGTTCCGTCTGCGCCTCGACCCTGTCGCTCCTCAACGCCGGTGTGCCCCTCAAGGCCCCGGTCGCGGGCATCGCGATGGGCCTCGTCTCCGACACCGTCGACGGCCAGACCCGCTACGCGGCGCTGACCGACATCCTCGGTGCCGAGGACGCACTCGGTGACATGGACTTCAAGGTCGCCGGTACCTCCGAGTTCGTCACCGCGATCCAGCTCGACACCAAGCTCGACGGCATCCCGTCGTCCGTGCTCGACGCCGCGCTGAAGCAGGCCAAGGAAGCCCGTTCGGCCATCCTCGGTGTCCTCAACGAGGCCATCGACGGACCCGACGAGATGGCCGACACCGCCCCGCGCGTGATCTCGGTCAACATCCCGGTCGACAAGATCGGTGAGCTGATCGGCCCGAAGGGCAAGACGATCAACGGCATCCAGGACACCACGGGCGCCGACATCTCGATCGAGGACGACGGCACGGTCTACATCGGTGCCGTCGACGGTCCGTCCGCCGAGGCCGCGCGTGCGCAGGTCAACGCGATCGCGAACCCGACGAACCCGGAGATCGGGGACCAGTTCCTCGGCACGGTCGTCAAGATCGCGACGTTCGGTGCCTTCGTGTCGCTGATGCCGGGTCGTGACGGTCTGCTGCACGTCTCCGAGGTCCGCAAGCTCGCCGGTGGCAAGCGTGTGGAGAACGTCGAGGACGTCCTGGGCGTCGGCCAGAAGATCCTGGTCGAGGTCACCAAGGTGGACGACCGCGGCAAGCTCTCGCTCGCCCCGGTCGTGGCCGACGAGGTCGACACCGAGGGTCGCGACGACCACGGCACCCACACCGAGGTCCCCGCCGAAGGCTGATCCCTGATCACCTGAAGCCCGCAACGGCCGCCGTCCTGCTGGACGGCGGCCGTTGCCGTGGGGTCAGGAGGCGGGCGTCTCCTGGATGCCGACGAGCTGCGCGCGACCGAGCAGGTGCTCGCGGAACATGAAGCCGACGACGGCCGGGGTCGCCTCGGCGGGGACCTCGAGCGTCGGGACGTCCAGCGCGCTCAGCGTGAAGACGTAGCGGTGCGGGCCGTGGCCGGCCGGCGGAGCGGCACCGAGGAAGGTGTCGGTGCCGAACTCGTTGCGGCGGCGTGTGGCGCCGGCGGGCAGCAGGGCGTCGTCGGTGCCGGCGCCCTGCGGCAGCGAGCTGACCGAGGCGGGGATGTCCGACAGCGTCCAGTGCCAGAAGCCGGAGCCGGTCGGGGCGTCGGGGTCGTACACGGTGAGGACGAAGCTCTGGGTGCCCTCGGGTGCGCCGGACCACGTCAGCTCGGGGGAGCGGTCCGCGCCGCCGGCGTCGGCGCCGCGGGCTTCCTGCGGCAGCGTGCCGCCGTCGGTGAACTCGGGGCTGGTGAGCTCGAAGGTGGGAACGTCCGGCAGGTTCCAGTTGGGGTCGTTGGTCATGCTCCGAGCCAACACCCGTCGACCCGACGGAACCGGGGAACGACCCGGGGGAGTGCTCAGGCCGCTGCGCTCAGGCGGCTGCGCTCAGGCGGCTGGGGTCAGACGGCGAGCACGCGCTCGGCCACGCGGCCGAGTGCTGCCGTCGCGGCGATCGCGTCGCCCGCGTAGGCACCGCTCATCGCCCCGTCGCGCGCGAGCATGAGCTCGTCGGCGCCGTCGCCCGGCAGCGGGTGACCGGAGTCCTGCAGCAGGTCGCCGAGGCGTTCGGTGTACCAGTCGCGGTGCATGGCGACGACCTGGCGGACCGGGTCGCGGGGGTCGTGGTACTCGGCGGCGGCGTTGAGGAACGCGCAGCCGCGGAACTCGGCCTGGTTGACCTCGGCGGCCAGGGCGTCGACCCAGGCGCGGACCGCTGACTCCGGGGCGTCCGCGCCGGCGACGATCCGGTCCATGCGGGCCTGCACACGGGCGTGCTGCTCGTGCATGTAGGCGAGGATCAGGTTGTCCTTCGAGCCGTAGTGCTTGTAGAACGTCGCCTTCGTGACACTCGCCTCGGAGATGAGGCGGTCGACGCCGACGCCGCGGATGCCCTCTTCGTAGAACAGCCGTAGGGCCGTCTCGAGGATCCGGACCTTCGCGCCGCCGGAGCGGGGAGCCGGGGGGACGCTCGACCCGTCCGGCGACGGAAGGTTCTGGGTGCTCGGGGCCGGTCCTTGCAGACGCTGACCCAGGAGACGCTGGACGGTCGGTTGGGGGGAATCGACCGTCACAGCGTGGCTCTCCTTGGGTCATCGGCTCCGCGGCGGAGTGGGGGGACTCGTTGCCGCGCAGGACTGATGTCCCGAGCCACCGGGTCGAGATCTAGGGGGGCTCTCGACCCGGTGACATCACTGTAGCACGAGGAGGACAGACAGACGAGTCGGTCTGTCCACAATTCTTGTACCCCACTTCGAGTGGCGTGCCCCGCCAGCCCGTCAAACTGGGCGACGGGTGTCCGCGCTTCAGTAGAGTCATGACGATGAACCGCCCAGTGCCGCTGCCGCTCGAGGCTCCGGAAACGTCCTTCGTGACGTCCGGTGGAGCCCTCGTCCGGCGCACCGTTCTCGCCTCGGGCGTCCGTGTGCTCACCGAAGCCGTCCCCTCCGTCCACTCCACGAGCATCGGGTACTGGGTCGGTGTCGGGTCACGTGACGAACGGGCCGGACAGTTCGGCTCGACGCACTTCCTCGAGCACCTCCTCTTCAAGGGCACGACCGAGCGCAGCGCCCTCGACATCGCCGTCGCCTTCGACTCCGTCGGTGGCGAGCACAACGCCGCGACCGCCAAGGAGTACACCTGCTACTACGCCCGGGTCCGGGACACCGACGTCCCGATGGCCGTGGGCGTGATCGGTGACATGGTGACGAACTCCACGCTCGAGGACTCGGCGTTCGACATCGAGCGCGGGGTCATCCTCGAAGAGCTCGCGATGGCCGCGGACGACCCGGCCGACGTCGCGGGCGAGGCCTTCTTCGCCGCCACCTTCGACGGGCACGCCCTGGGACGCCCGATCGGCGGCACCCCGGACAGCATCCGCGAAGTCCAGCGGGACGAGGTGATGGCGCACTACGCCGAGCACTACGAGCCGAACGGCATCGTCGTGACCGCCGCCGGCGCCGTCGACCACGACGACTTCTGCGCCCTGGTCGAGGCCGTCTTCGCCGACGCGGCCCCGGCCGTGCCCCTCGCTCGTCGTCAGGCCCGTCCCACCGCCGACCCGGTCGAGTCGTCGCTGGCGGTCGTACACCGGCCGACGGAACAGGTCAGCATGCTGCGCGGGTCGCAGGGCCTCGACCTCCGCGACGACCGGCGCCCGGTGCTCAGCGTGCTCAACGCCGTGCTCGGCGGTGGCATGAGCTCCCGGCTCTTCCAGGAGGTGCGCGAGCGCCGCGGCCTGGCCTACGCCGTGTCGTCCTTCGCCCCGGCCTACCTCGACAACGGCGCCTTCGGCGTCTACGCGGGCTGTGCGCCGGACAACGTCGCCGGGGTCATCGACATCATCGACGGCGAGTTCCGCCGGATGGCCGACGACGGCATCACCGACGAGGAACTCCGACGTGCGAAGGGGCAGATCGAAGGCGCGCTGACGCTCTCGCTCGAGGACTCCGACGCGCGGATGACCCGCCTCGGTCGCGCCGAGCTCGGCACGGGGGAGTTCACCGACCTCGCGACCGCCCTCGAGCGGGTGGACCGCGTGACCGCCGCCGACGTGCTCGACCTGTCCCGCGACCTCCTGACCCGACCGACGGTGACCGCCGTCGTCGGCGACGTCCAGCGCGAGCGTCTGGCAGTGGCGCTCGGGATCGACGGTTGACCTCCACGATGTCGCACTACCTCTACCTCGTCCGCCACGGCGAACACCAGGACGCCGAGCACGGCCTCCGTGACGGCAAGCTCTCGGAACGCGGCAAGCGCCAGGCCATGCTGATCGCCGACCGCCTGGGTGGTGTGCCCTTCGACGGCGTCTGGCACTCCCCGCTCGAGGCGCCGAGCGAGACCGCGTCCTTCCTGCAGCAGCGTCTGCCGGCGATCCAGCCCGAGCCGTCCACCCTGCTGTTCGACTGCATCCCGTCCGGCCCGACGCCCGACATGCCGCACGCCTACAAGGGCTGGTACGGCGGGATCACCGACGAGGAGATCGTCGCCGGTCAGGCGCAGATGGGCGACGCCGTCGCGGAGTGGTTCACCCCCGCGATGGAGGACCGGCACGACCTGCTCATCACCCACAACGCCGTCATCGGCTGGTTCGTCCGCGAGGTCTTCCAGGCCCCCGAGTGGCGCTGGATGGGCACCAACGTGGCCCACAGCTCGCTGACGATCATCCGGATCCGCTCGGCGAAGCCCGCCGAGCTCGTGACGCTCAACGACCTCGCGCACCTGCCGGTCGAACTCCGCACCGGCCTGCCGGTGCCGCAGCCGCTCTAGGGCCGGTCCCGTCTGCGGGTCGCGATCTGCGGGTCGCGACCGGCGGGTCGGCCCGGCACCGTGCCTCCCGGGAGGCCCGTGGTGCGTCAGCGGACCGGCTTGCGGTACCAGGCGGTCGCGTTCGGGTTGTCGTTGAAGGCCGGCACCCGGTCGTAGCCGCGACTGCGGTACATCGCGCCGGCCGCGACCAGCGCGTCGTTGGTGTCGAGGACGATGCTCGTCGCGCCGAGGTCCACCGCGGCCTGCTCGAGCACGTCCATCACGGCGGTCGCGACCCCGCGGCCGCGCCCCTCGGGCAGGACGAAGACGTGCTTCACCTCGAAGCGGACGTCGTCGCCGTCGTCCGCGATGCGCCGGAGCCCGCCGCAGCCGAGCGGTGTGTCCCCGTCGTACGCGACCACGAAGGTGCCGTTCGGCGGGGTGAGTTCGGGCGTCGGGGTGCGTTTCCGGGTGTAGGTGCCCTGCGCGCTCGGGAAGGTGGCCTCGCGCTCGTCGAGGTACCGGTCGAGCAGGACGTCGACCTCCGGAGCACCGGCGCTGACGGTGCGGACGGTGACCTGGCTGCGATCCTCGGGCATGCCCCGATCCTAGGATGGGGGCATGGTCACTCCCGTCGCCGTCGTCGGCGCCTCCGGTCGGCTCGGTGCCCTCGTGGCGGCCGTCGTCGAGGAACTGCCCGACTTCGCGCTCGTCGCCCGGCTGTCGTCCGCCGACCGTGCACACGAGGCCGACGGCTCGGTGTTCGCCGGGGCGCGGATCGTCGTCGACGTGACGGTCCCGGCACTCAGCCCGGCGATCGTCGAGAACGCGCTGTCGACCGGGGCGAACGTGCTCGTCGGGACGTCCGGCTGGTCGGGGCAGCGGCTCGGCACGCTCCGGACGGCGCTCGAGGCACGTCCCGAGCAGGGTGCCTTCGTCGTCCCGAACTTCTCGATCGGTTCCGTCGTCGGCACGCACCTGGCCACGATCGCGGCACCGTGGTTCCCCTCGGTCGAGATCGTCGAGAGCCACCACGCCGGCAAGATCGACTCCCCGTCCGGCACCGCGGTCCGCACCGCCGAACTCATCGCCGACGCCCGTCGTGACGTCGGTCCGGTCGATGCGCCGCACGTGGACCAGCGGGCCCGCGGCCAGCAGGTCGCGAGCGTGCCGATCCACTCGCTGCGGTTGCCCGGCGTGAAGGCCGTGCAGGACGTCGTGCTGAGCGGCCCCGGCGAGACGCTGACGATCCGGCACGACACCGGCGACGACACCGCGTACCTGCCCGGCATCCGGGCGGCGCTGCAGGCCGTGGGGTCGATGCGCGGCCTGACGGTCGGGCTCGGTTCCGTCCTCGGCATCGGCTAGGGGGCGGTCGTGCGAGGCCTCCGGTCACCGCTCTGGGGCGTGCTGCTGATGACCGTCCTGCTCGTCGTCTACATCGTGCTCGTCGGACAGCGGGCGGTCGCGTTCCTGTCGACGGGGATCCCGGTCGGCATCGGGATCGGCGTCGCGCTCATCGTCATCGCCGTCATCGGTGCGCTGCTCCTCGTGCTGGAACTCCGCTTCGGGCTGCGGATCACCCGGCTCGGCACCCGACTCGAGCGCGAGGGCGGTGCGCCGGACGACGTGGTGGACGTCCGGCCCTCCGGGCGCCCCGCGCGCGCGGCGGCCGACGAGCTGTTCCCCGAGTACCGGGCAGCGGTCGAGGCGGCACCCGACGACTGGCGCGCCTGGTACCGCCTCGGGGTGGTCTACGACGCCGCGGGGGACCGGAAGCGGGCCCGGGCCGCGATGCGGACGGCACTGACCCACGCGCGGTGACCCCGCACCGGCCCCGGGCCCGGCCCCTTGGTCGACTCTCAGCGTCGCCGACGCTCAGAACGCCGCGTCGACGGCGTCCTCGGCCCGGGTGTACCGGAACGTGTAGCCGGACTCGAGCAGCTTCGTCGGCTCCATCCGCTGGTTCGACAGCAGCATCTCGTCGGCTGCGTCCTTGAGGACCGCACGGAGCGCGAACGCCGGCACCCGGAACAGGTACGGGCGGTGCAGGTCCTCGGCGACGCGCCTGGTGATCCGCTCGGCCACGGCGGGCTCGGGGCCGGCCAGGTTCACCGGACCGGAGACGTCGTCGGCGGTGGCGAGGTGCACGATCGCGCCGACCTCGTCCTCCAGGGCGATCCACGGCCAGTACTGGCCACCGGTGCCCAGCCGGCTGCCGACGCCGGCCTTCGTCAGGGGGACCAGCGGCGCGAGCGCGCCACCGCCCTGGCCGACGACGATGCCGGTGCGGAGCAGGACGACACGGACGCCCTCCGGTGCCCGCTCGGCCGCCCCCTCCCAGGCGCGGCAGACGTCGGCGAGGAACCCGGTGCCGACGGCCGCGTCGTCACCGAGCACGTCGACGGGACGGTCGCCGTAGACGCCGGACGCCGAGCCGGACAGGAAGACCCGCGGCGGGGTGCTCGCGGCGCGCATCGCCTCGACGAGGGTCGTCGTCGAGTCGATCCGGGAGGACCGGATCGCACGACGGTACGAGGCCGTCCAGGGCAGCTTGCCGAGGCTCGCCCCGGCCAGGTTGACGACGACGTCCGCGCCGTCCAGGACGGCCGGGTCGAGCGGCCGCTCGCCCGGGGCCCAGCGGAACTCGGTCGGGGTGCGCGGTTCCCGGCGGACCAGCGTCGAGACGTGGTGGCCGGCGTCACGGAAGGCACGGACCAGGGGCGTCCCGATGAAGCCGGATGCGCCGGCGACCAGGATCGAGAGCGGCTGTTGGGTCATGCCGCCACGGTACCCAGTCAGCTGACCGTGAGCCCGGGACCGTGTCGCTTAGGCTCGACGTCGTGACCGAGAACCCCACGCCGTACGAAGACCTGCTGCGCCGAGTGCTCGAGGAGGGCTCGCCGAAGGGCGACCGCACCGGCACCGGGACCCGCAGCCTGTTCGGCGCCCAGCTGCGCTACGACCTGTCGCAGGGTTTCCCGCTCATCACCACCAAGCGCGTGCACATGAAGTCGATCGCGTACGAGCTGCTCTGGTTCCTCCGCGGCGACTCGAACGTCGGCTGGCTGCAGGAGCACGGTGTCCGGATCTGGAACGAGTGGGCGGGGGAGGACGGCGACCTCGGACCGGTCTACGGCGTGCAGTGGCGCTCGTGGCCGACCCCGTCCGGCGAGCACGTCGACCAGATCGCCCAGGTGATCGAGCAGATCCGGAGCAACCCGGACTCCCGCCGGCTCATCGTCTCGGCCTGGAACGTGGCGGACATCCCGAGCATGGCGCTGGCCCCGTGCCACGCGTTCTTCCAGTTCTACGTCAACGACGGCAAGCTCTCGTGCCAGCTGTACCAGCGGAGCGCGGACATGTTCCTCGGCGTCCCGTTCAACATCGCCTCGTACGCCCTGCTCACCCACATGGTCGCCGCGCAGACCGGGCTCGAGGTCGGCGACTTCATCTGGACCGGCGGCGACTGCCACGTCTACGACAACCACGTCGAGCAGGTCCGGGAGCAGCTGTCACGCACGGCGTTCCCGCTGCCGACGCTCGAGCTCGCCCCGCGCGACTCGATCGACGACTACGAGTACGAGGACATCACCGTCGTCGGCTACGAGCACCACCCGGCGATCTCGGGCAAGGTCGCGGTCTGATGGTGAACGGGGCTGGTGGTCCGGGCTCCGTCGGTCTGGTGTGGGCCCGCTCCACGGACGGCGTCATCGGCGCCGACGGCGGGATCCCGTGGCACGTCCCGGAGGACCTAGCCCACTTCCGCACCGTGACCGGCACCGGCACCGTGCTGATGGGCCGGCGGACGTGGCAGTCCCTGCCGGAGCGGTTCCGCCCGCTGCCCGGTCGCCGCAACCTCGTGCTCACCCGCGACCCGGCGTTCCACGCCGAGGGCGCCGAGGTCGTCCACGACCTCGGCGCGGCGATCGGACAGGCCCAGTCGGCCGGTGGACCGGTCTGGGTGATCGGCGGTGGTGCCGTCTACCAGGACGCCCTGGCGCGTGCCGACCGCATCGCCGAGACGATCGTCGACGTCGTGGTCGCCGGTGACACCCGCGCGCCGACCATCGACGACGCGTGGGAGCTCGTCGAGGACGGCCCCTGGCAGGAGTCCCGGACCGGCACCCGCTACCGCTTCCTGGAGTGGCGCCGCCGCTGACCGTCCGGGTGGACGGACGCCGTGCGCGCTCGGCCCGGTACGCTGGTCTCCGTGTCCACGCGTGAGAATCCCTTCGGCCAGGTCCTCGTCGCGCTCGTGACCCCGTTCACCGCCGACGGCGAGGTGGACTGGCCGGGCGTCGAGCAGCACATCGACGACTGCATCACCGCGGGCGCCGACGGCATCGTCGTCACCGGCACCACCGGCGAGACCTCCACCCTCACCGACCCGGAGAAGCTCCGGCTGGTCGAGGTCGGCAAGTCCGTCGCCGCGGGCCGCGCGAAGATCATCACCGGCGGTGGCTCGAACGAGACCGCCCACGCGATCCACCTCTACAAGCAGAGCGAGCGCGCCGGCGCCGACGGCGTCATGATCGTCACGCCGTACTACAACAAGCCGACCCAGGCCGGTGTCCTCACGCACTTCCGGATGATCGCCGACGCGACCGACCTGCCGGTCATCCTGTACGACATCCCCGGCCGCACCGGCATCCCGATCACGTACGACACGATCCTCCGTGCGTCGAAGCACCCGAACATCCTCGCCGTGAAGGACGCCAAGGGCGACTTCGCCGAGGTGTCCCGCGTGCTCAACAACACCGACCTCATGTACTTCTCCGGCGACGACACGAACGTGCTCCCGCACCTGTCGATCGGCGCCACCGGGCTCATCGGCGTGACCGCGAACATCACGAGTGCCCCGTACCGCACCATCGTCGACGCTGTGAACCGCGGCGACCTGGCGTGCGCGACCGCCGAGCACAAGCGCCTCGAACCGCTCGTCCGCGCGATCATGACCCACGTGCCCGGCACCGTGGCGGCGAAGTACGTGCTGCACGGCCTCGGGCGCATCGGCAGCCCGCGCGTCCGGCTGCCCCTCGTCGGCCCGGAGGACTCCGAGGCGTACGCCATCGAGACCTCGCTCGAAGCCGTCGTCGACGTCCCGGGCGCCGACTTCTCCAACTTCCGCCCCGACCGCAACGCAGCGGCCGGCGGTGCACTACCGAAGGTGCCAGGCACCACCCGTTGACGAACCGCGGCGCGCTCAGCGCGCGTCGCCCGAATCCGTAGGACCGAATGCCCACACAGATCTCGACTCCCCAGCCGCTCGAACCCGGAACCCTCCGAGTCATCCCCGTCGGGGGACTCGGCGAGATCGGTCGCAACATGACCGTGTACGAGTTCGAGGGCAAGATCCTCATCGTCGACGCCGGCGTGCTCTTCCCCGAGGAGCACCAGCCCGGTGTCGACCTGATCCTGCCGGACTTCGCGCCGATCCGGGACCGGCTCGACGACGTCCTCGGTGTCGTGCTCACGCACGGTCACGAGGACCACATCGGCGCCGTCCCGTACCTGCTGAAGCTCCGCGGTGACATCCCGCTGATCGGCTCCACGCTGACCCTCGCGCTCGTCGAGGCGAAGCTCAAGGAACACCGGATCAAGCCCTACACGCTGAACGTGGCCGAGGACCAGACCGAGCAGATCGGTCCGTTCCACCTCGAGTTCGTCGCCGTGAACCACTCGATCCCGGACGCCCTCGCCGTCGCCATCACCACCCCGGCCGGCCGCGTGCTGCACACCGGCGACTTCAAGATGGACCAGCTCCCGCTGGACGACCGGATCACGGACCTCCGTGCCTTCGCGCGCCTCGGTGAGCTCGGCGTCGACCTGTTCCTGCCGGACTCGACGAACGCCGACGTGCCGGGCTTCACCGCACCGGAGCGCGACATCGGCCCGGTGCTCGAGAGCATCATCACGAAGGCCCGCAAGAAGGTCGTCGTGGCGAGCTTCTCGTCCCACGTGCACCGCGTGCAGCAGGTCCTCGACGCCGCCGCGGCCGCGAACCGCAAGGTCGCGTTCATGGGGCGCTCGATGATCCGCAACATGACGATCGCCGCCGAGCTCGGGTACCTCCGCGTGCCGGAGAACGTGCTCATCGACACGAAGAAGGCGAAGAACGTCCCCGACGACCAGATCGTCTACATGTCGACCGGGTCCCAGGGCGAGCCGATGGCCGTCCTGGCGCGGATGGCGAACCTCGAGCACCAGATCGAGATCGGTGAGGGCGACACCGTCATCCTCGCCTCGTCGCTGATCCCGGGCAACGAGAACGCCGTCTACCGCGTCATCGACGGTCTGACGAAGCTCGGCGCGAAGGTCGTGCACAAGGGCAACGCCAAGGTGCACGTCTCCGGACACGCCTCGGCCGGCGAGCTGCTCTACTGCTACAACATCCTGCGTCCGCGCAACGTCATGCCCGTGCACGGCGAGCACCGTCACCTGTTCGCGAACGCCGACCTGGCGATCCAGACGGGTGTCCCGCCGCGCAACGTCATCCTGGGCGAGGACGGCACCGTCGTCGACCTCAAGGACGGCCAGGTCACGGTCGCCGGGCAGCTCGACATCGCCTACGTGTACGTCGACGGCTCCACGGTCGGCGAGATCACCGACGCCGACCTCAAGGACCGCCGCGTCCTGGCCGAAGAGGGCTTCATCACCGTCTTCTGCGCGGTCGACTTCACGACCGGCCAGTGCGTCATCGGCCCGGAGATCCAGTCGCGCGGGTTCGCCGAGGACGACTCGGTGTTCGACGACGTGCGTCCGCAGATCGCGAAGGCCCTGGCCGACGCCGCGGGCAACGGCACGCGGGACGCGCACGCGTTCAGCCAGGTGGTCCGCCGCACGGTCGGTCGCTGGGTGAACACGAAGCACCGTCGTCGTCCGATGATCGTGCCGGTGGTCATCGAGGCGTGACGCCTCGCAGATCCGACTGACGGGAGGCCCGTCGCACGTCCGCCACGGACGCTGCGGCGGGCCTCTCGTCCTTCGTCGTCGGCTGGCGTTAGGGTCGTCCCCATGGCCGGAGGCACCAAGTCGACCACGCGCACGCGCGCGTCGTCATCGTCGACCCGTGGAGGCGGGTCGCGCGGGACGTCGCGTACCCAGGCCACGACGAAGAAACTGCCGCAGGCGGCACCGACACCGGTGTTCCGCGAGCAGAACCCGCTCGTGACGGCGTGGCTCGGCATGGCGCACGGCGTCGGTGCCGGCTTCCGGTTGCTCGGCAAGGAGTCCCTCGAGAAGGACCAGCGCCGCGACGGGTTCCCGTTCCTGCTGTTCGTCCTGGCCATCGCCGGCGGGGTCGTCGAGTGGTTGAACCCGACGAACGCCGTGTCGATCGCCCTCGACGCGTACACGTTCGGCGGGCTGTTCGGTCGGCTGGCGTTCGCGCTGCCCGTGATCATGGTCGTGTTCGCCGGCTGGCTCTTCCGGCACCCGGCGTCCGTGCACGACAACACCCGGATCGGCATCGGCCTGGGGCTGATGCTCGTGTCGATCGCGTCGCTGTGTCACGTGTTCGGTGGGCAGCCGAGCGCGGTGGACGGCATGCCCGCCCTCGCCGCGGCCGGTGGGGTGCTCGGTTGGGTCGTCATCGGCTGGCTCGTCGCGGTCGCCACGGCCTGGGTCGCCGTCCCGGTCGCGGTCGTGCTGCTCGCACTCTCGCTCTTCATCATCACCAAGACGCCGCCGAACCAGCTCGGCCGGCGTCTGCACGAGCTCTACGCCTACCTGTTCGGGGCTGCCGGCCCGGCGGTGGAGACGGACGAGACCCCGAGTGCTGCCGAGACCGGTGCGGTCGCGACGAAGCCGACTCGGAAGCGTGGCGCGAAGGGGCAGTCCCAGGACTTCCCGCTGTTCGAGGACCTCGGGTTCGACGAGGACGGCGTGCCCGTCGAACCGGGCGCAGACGAGCACCTGCCCTGGTGGCGGCGCAACAAGTCCGGGCGCGAAGAGGACCCGGCGTTCGACAGCCCGGTCATCCCGCCGGCCGGCGCGGCTGCGGCCGGTGTCGGTCCGCGCGGTGCGGGTGCTGCCGGTGCTGCCGCCGGGCTCCGCGACCTGACGCCGGCCGAGCCCGAGTCGGTCAACCTCAACGACTCGATCGAGCAGGACGTCGCCGACGACCTCGACCGTGCGGAGCAGGCGCTCCGCGACTTCGGGTCGCCCGCGGCCGCGGCCGCACCGACCGAGGCGTTCCGTCCGGACCGCGACGTCGCGGCGGCAGTGGCCACGGGCCTCCCGTCCAGCGCTGCCGCCGTTGCAGCGCCGGCCGTCGCGCCGGTCCCGTCTGTGCCCGTCGTGTCGGGTGCGTCCGACCTCGGCGAGGTCGGGGTCGAGGACGAGCCGGAGGGCCTGCCGGTCGCCGGCACCGACGACCCGGCCCACCCGTACCGTCTGCCCGCCGCGACCACGTTGACCCCCGGCACGCCGTCGGTCGCGCGCAGCCAGGCCAACGACGAGATCGTCGCGGCGATCACCGGTGTGCTCACCGAGTTCAAGGTCGACGCGCGGGTCACCGGGTTCTCCCGGGGGCCGACGGTCACCCGCTACGAGATCGAACTCGGCCCCGGCGTCAAGGTCGAACGCGTCACCGCCCTGTCGAAGAACCTGTCGTACGCGGTGGCCTCGAACGAGGTCCGCATCCTCTCGCCGATCCCCGGCAAGAGCGCGATCGGCGTCGAGATCCCGAACAGCGACCGCGAGATCGTGTCCCTGGGTGACGTCCTCCGCTCGAGCGCGGCCACCAAGTCCAAGCACCCGATGACGATCGGCGTCGGCAAGGACGTCGAGGGCGGCTTCGTCGTCGCGAACCTGGCGAAGATGCCACACCTGCTCGTCGCGGGCTCCACCGGCTCCGGCAAGTCGGTGTTCATCAACTCGATGATCACCTCGCTGCTCATGCGCGCGAAGCCGTCCGAGGTCCGCATGGTCCTGGTCGACCCGAAGCGCGTCGAGCTGTCGATCTACGCCGGGGTCCCGCACCTCATCACGCCCATCATCACGAACCCGAAGAAGGCGGCCGAAGCGCTGCAGTGGGTCGTGAAGGAGATGGACATGCGGTACGACGACCTGGCGTCCTTCGGGTTCCGCCACGTCGACGACTTCAACAAGGCCGTCCAGAACGAGGAGATCGTCCTGCCGGCGGGCAGCGAGCGGAAGCTCAAGCCGTACCCGTACCTGCTCGTCGTCGTCGACGAGCTCGCGGACCTCATGCTCGTCGCCCCGCGCGACGTCGAGGAGTCGATCGTCCGCATCACCCAGCTCGCCCGCGCCGCCGGCATCCACCTCGTGCTCGCCACGCAGCGTCCGTCGGTCGACGTCATCACCGGCCTCATCAAGGCGAACGTGCCGTCCAGGATCGCGTTCGCCGTGACGAGCGTCACCGACTCCCGCGTCATCCTCGACCAGCCGGGCGCCGACAAGCTCATCGGCCAGGGCGACGCGCTCTTCCTGCCGATGGGTTCCTCGAAGGCCGTCCGCGTGCAGGGCGCCTGGGTGCAGGAGAGCGAGGTCGCCGAGGTCGTCCAGCACGTCACCCGGCAGGCACAGCCCGAGTACCGCCAGGACGTCGCGGCCGTGGTCGAGCGCAAGGAGATCGACGCCGACATCGGCGACGACCTCGAGCTGCTGCTCGCGGCGGTCGAGCAGGTCGTCTCGACGCAGTTCGGGTCGACATCGATGCTGCAGCGGAAGCTCCGTGTCGGCTTCGCGAAGGCGGGGCGTCTCATGGACCTGATGGAGTCCCGCGACATCGTCGGTCCGTCCGAGGGGTCGAAGGCGCGCGACGTCCTCGTCACCGGGGACCAGCTGCCGTCGGTGCTCGCGAAGCTCCGGGGTGAGGAGCCGCCGGTGGCACCTGCTGCGGCAGCACCGACCGCCGCCCTGCCGTCGTCGTCCGCCGCGGTGCCGTCCTCGGCCACGGAGTCCGACGACCGGTACGGCAACGACCCGGTCGCCGGCATGACGCGTGGGTACGATGAGGTGACAGGCGATGACGACGACGAAGACGCCTGGGGCCTGACGGGCAGGGAGTGAGACCATGACCGCCTCTGACGGCAACACGAACCGGTTCCCGTGGCGTGGCCGGATCCTCCGCAAGGGTCCCGGCCCCGCGTCCACCGCGAACGTCGCCAACATCATCACCGTGGTGCGCATCCTCATGGCGCCGCTGTTCTTCGTCCTGCTGCTGGCCGACGCCGGTGCGGACGGCCCGGTGCGCATCTGGGCCGCGGTGCTCTTCGTCGTGGCGATCGTCACCGACAGCGCGGACGGCATCATCGCCCGCCGACAGAACCTGGTGACCGACTTCGGCAAGCTCGTCGACCCGATCGCCGACAAGGTGCTGATCGGCGGCGCGCTCGTCGCCCTGTCGATCCTCGACGAACTGCCCTGGTACGTGACCGTGCTGATCATGGTGCGCGAGATCGGCATCACGGTCTTCCGCTTCGCGGTGCTGTCCGACCGGGTGATCCCGGCCAGCCGCGGCGGCAAGATCAAGACGGTGCTGCAGGCCGTCGCGCTCACGCTCGCGCTGTTCCCGTGGTGGAACCTCGTCGGCGACCTGGCGCACTGGGTCAATGGCATCTTCATGACCGCAGCGGTCGTCGCGACGGTCGCCAGCGGGGTGGACTACCTCGTGCAGGCGTGGCGGCACAACCGGACCGCAGCGTGACCCTCCCGGCCTCCGCTGCGGTCACTGACGTCGCTCGTGCGCTCGTCGCGGAGCTGACCGCTCGTGGTGAGACCGTCGCGGTGGCGGAGTCGCTGACCGGCGGACTCGTCGTCGCGGAGCTGGTCGGCGTCCCCGGAGCCAGTGCCGTCGTACGCGGGGGAGTCGTGGCCTACGCGACCCCGGTGAAGGCGACCGTGCTCGGGGTCGATGCCGAGCTGCTCGCCGAACACGGTGCGGTCGATCCGGAGGTCGCGCGCCAGATGGCCGCGGGTGTCCGGATGGCGCTGGCGGTCGACGACGTCCCGGCGACCTGGGGCATCAGCACGACGGGTGTCGCCGGACCGGATCCCCAGGACGGTCAGCCGGTCGGGACCGTGTTCGTCGGCATCGCCAGCGCGGCCGGTGCGGAAGCGGTCGAACTGCACCTGGACGGGGACCGCGGAGCAATCCGTCGGGCCGTCGTCTCCGAACTCCTGGCACGACTGCGATCCAGACTGCAGGGCGTGGAATAGGCGGCGTGACCGTCAGGTTACATCTCACGCAATCTCCAGCAGGACGGCAGCCGCACTGGCTAACATGCTGCAACCGGCAACCTCATCGTTGCCGAACCCGAGCTCGGTCATCCCGACCGAGCGGGCGCGGAGATGACAGGAAGGAGGAGTTCTCATGGTTCTCGTTCGTCAGGAAATCGGCGATGTGCTGCGGGACTTCCGCTTGCAGAAGGGCCGGACCCTCCGTCAGGTCGCGTCCAAGGCCAGCGTTGCCCTCGGGTACCTCAGCGAGGTCGAGCGTGGTCAGAAAGAAGCCAGCTCGGAGATCCTCGCCTCGGTCGCGGATGCTCTCGACACCCCCATCTCGACGATCATGCGCGAAGTGGGCGACCGCCTCGCGGTGGTCGAAGGACTCACCCGGGTCCCGGACACGCTTCCCGATGAACTCGTCGCCGAGTTCGACAACGACCTCGCGGTGCGCTGAGGCCCATCTCACGAACGAACGCCCTCGCCGGTCCGCCGGCGGGGGCGTTCCCCGTTGTTAGGGTGGTCCGATGCGCGTGAGTGAGTTCTGGCGAGCCGTCGACCAGGTGTTCGGGGATGCCTACGGTGCCGTCGTCGCGCGGGACGTCGTGCTCGAGCAGCTCGGCGGTCGCTCCGCAGCGGACGCCCTGGCCGCGGGCATCGACGCCCGCACGGTCTGGGAAGCGCTGTGCGACTCGCAGGACGTCCCGGAAGCGCGTCGGCACGGGCGCGGTCTGCAGGACCCGCGGGACTGACGAACGGCCCTGTCCGGCCCTCCCCGATGGGAACACCTGTTCGGCGTGTCGCTCGAACACGTGTTCGGTCGGTGCTACGTTCCTGCACAGCGACGTTGACCGGATGCTCCATCCACAACCGACGCTCGCCACGGCAGTGATGTCGGTGGGCGGCCGTAGGTTCATGGACATCGGAACACGTCCGAAGCCTTGTCGCAGAACGAGTGGCCTTGCACCATCGGCCGGTCCGGACGCGACAGCCTACAGGCGGCCGTCACCAGCACGAAGGAGCATCCCATGCCATCAGCAGTAGACCGCGAGAAGGCCCTCGAGACCGCACTCGCCCAGATCGACCGTCAGTTCGGCAAGGGTGCCGTGATGCGCCTCGGTACCGACGAGCGCGCTCCGGTCGCCGTCATCCCCACCGGCTCCGTCGCGCTGGACGTCGCGCTCGGCATCGGCGGACTTCCCCGTGGCCGCATCATCGAGATCTACGGGCCGGAGTCCTCCGGCAAGACGACGCTGACGATCCACGCCATCGCCAACGCCCAGCGCAACGGTGGCATCGCAGCGTTCATCGACGCCGAGCACGCGCTCGACCCGGAGTACGCCAAGAAGCTCGGTGTCGACATCGACGCACTGCTGGTGTCGCAGCCGGACACGGCCGAGCAGGCGCTCGAGATCGCGGACATGCTCGTCCGTTCGGGCTCCATCGACCTCATCGTCATCGACTCCGTCGCAGCACTCGTGCCGCGTGCCGAGATCGAGGGCGAGATGGGTGACTCGCACGTCGGTCTGCAGGCCCGCCTGATGTCGCAGGCCCTCCGCAAGCTCGCCGGTGGGCTGAACCAGACGCAGACCACGATGATCTTCATCAACCAGCTGCGCGAGAAGATCGGTGTGTTCTTCGGTTCGCCGGAGACCACTTCCGGCGGTAAGGCGCTGAAGTTCTACGCCTCCGTCCGCCTCGACATCCGCCGCATCGAGACCCTGAAGACCGGTACCGAAGCCGTCGGCAACCGGACCCGCGTCAAGGTCGTCAAGAACAAGATGGCACCGCCCTTCAAGCAGGCCGAGTTCGACATCCTGTACGGCGTCGGCATCTCCCGCGAAGGTTCGCTGCTCGACTTCGGTGTCGACCACAACATCGTCAAGAAGTCCGGTGCCTGGTACACGTACGACGGCGACCAGCTCGGGCAGGGCAAGGAGAACTCCCGCGCCTTCCTGATCCAGAACCCCGAGATCGCCGCTGAGATCGAGGGCAAGATCCTCGCGAAGCTCGGCGTCGGCGGGGCCAAGGAAGCTGCACCGGTCGAGTCCATCGCGCCGAAGGTCGCGAAGGGCGCGTGACGGCCGGAAACGACGACGCGGACCTCGCACCGGTCACCGACCTGTTCGGTGCGCGGTCCCGTCGCGGTTCGTCCACTGCCGGGTCCCGCGCCGCAGGCCCGGACTCGGCCGGCCCCGCAGACGCGTCTCCGGGATACGACAGGACCGCTGGTGCTGACGCCGGCACTGGTGCTGACGTCAGCGCTGGCGTGGAAGTCGACAGCGCCGACGCGGACACCCCGGTGCCGCTGCCGATCCGCGGGGCACAGTCCGAGTGGCTGTCTCCCGTGGTCGGCGACGGCTCGGGGCGGACGGCTCGTGCCGAGCAGAGCGGGTACGACGGCGAGGAAGCCGACGCTCCGACCGCCTCGGTCTTCTCGATCACCGGCGGGGAGATCGACCCCGCTGACGCACCGCGGCCGCTCGACGAACAGCGTGCGGACGCCGAGCGCATCAGCATGCGAGCTCTGAGTCGTCGCGGGGTCAGCACCTCCGAGCTCCGGACGATGCTCGTCAAGCAGGACGAGTTCGACGCCGACGTGATCGAGCACGAGATCGAACGGCTGACGCGGGTCGGGCTCCTCGACGACGTGGCACTGGCGACCGACCTGGTCGACCGGATGCACGCGCGGAAGGGCCTGGGCCGGCAGGCGATCGTCGCCGACCTCCGGCGCCGGGGGATCGACCAGACGGCGATCGACGCCGCGCTCGAAGCCGCCGCCGACGACGAGGACGACGAGTTCGTCCGTGCGCTCGACCTGGCCGCCAAGCGTGCCGGACAGATGCGTGGACTGGACCGGGCGACCGCCGAACGTCGGCTGTCCGGGTTCCTGATGCGCAAGGGCTACAACGGCGGGGTCGTCCGCGTCGCCGTCGAGCGGGCACTCGACGGCCCGCGGCGTCCGCCGACCGGGGGCGGGACCGTCCGCTTCGAGTAGGGCGCGACGCGTGACGACGGCCGGGGCGGACGCGCTCCGGCCGTCGTCGTCCCCGGACCTACACTGGTCGATCATGGACACCGTCGCCGCGCGCCCGCGTACCTACGAAGTGCGCACGTACGGGTGCCAGATGAACGTGCACGACTCCGAGCGACTGAGCGGCTCCCTCCGCGCCGCCGGGTACGTCGACGCTGCGGCCTCGGGGTCCGAGCACGAGCAGGCCGACGTCGTCGTCATCAACACCTGCGCGGTCCGCGAGAACGCCGACAAGCGCCTCTACGGCAACCTCGGCCGCCTGGCGTCGATCAAGCGCGACCACCCGGGCATGCAGATCGCCGTCGGGGGATGTCTGGCGCAGAAGGACAAGGACGTCATCCTCGAGAAGGCGCCCTGGGTCGACGTCGTCTTCGGTACGCACAACATGGGGTCGCTGCCGACCCTCCTCGAGCGTGCCCGGCACAACGGCGAGGCACAGCTCGAGATCCTCGAGTCGCTCGAGGTCTTCCCGTCGACGCTGCCCACCAAGCGGGAGTCGACCTCCAGCGGCTGGGTGTCGATCTCCGTCGGCTGCAACAACACCTGCACGTTCTGCATCGTGCCCTCGCTGCGCGGCAAGGAGAAGGACCGCCGGCCGGGTGACGTCCTGGCCGAGATCCAGGCCCTCGTCGACGACGGCGCGATCGAGGTCACCCTGCTCGGGCAGAACGTGAACTCCTACGGGGTGGAGTTCGGGGACCGCCAGGCGTTCGGCAAGCTGCTCCGCGCCACCGGGCAGATCGCCGGTCTCGAGCGCGTGCGCTTCACCAGCCCGCACCCGGCCGCGTTCACCGACGACGTCATCGCCGCGATGGCGGAGACCCCGAACGTGATGCCGCAGCTGCACATGCCGCTGCAGTCCGGGTCTGACCGGGTGCTCAAGGCGATGCGCCGCAGCTACCGCAGCGAGCGGTTCCTCGGCATCCTCGACCGGGTGCGGGCGGCCATCCCGCACGCCGCGATCTCGACCGACATCATCGTCGGCTTCCCCGGCGAGACCGAAGCCGACTTCCAGGACACCCTCCGGGTCGTCGAGCAGGCCCGCTTCGCGACAGCGTTCACGTTCCAGTACTCGATCCGCCCCGGCACCCCGGCGGCGACGATGGACGAGCAGCTGCCGAAGCAGGTCGTGCAGGAACGGTACGAGCGACTCATCGCCTTGCAGGAGCGCATCACCGCCGAGGAGAACGCCCGGCAGGTCGGCCGGACGGTCGAGGTCCTGGTCGCCACGGGTGAGGGCAAGAAGGACGACACCACGCACCGGCTGTCCGGCCGCGCGGAGGACTCCCGGCTGGTGCACTTCGCGGTGCCGGCCGGGTCCGACGTCCCGCGGCCCGGCGACGTCGTCTCGGTGGAGATCACCCGAGCGGCGCCGCACTTCCTCCTCGCGGACTCGGACGCCCCGCTCCGCATCCGGCGCACTCGGGCCGGCGACGCCTGGGACACCGCGCAGGCCGAGTCCTGCGGCGTCCCGACCCCGACCGTCGCCGGCGAGGGGCCCCGCCCGGTGTCGCTCGGCCTCCCCACGCTCCGTGTCGGCCGCTGACCCGAGCGGCGACGCCCCGGTCGTCCCCGGAACCCCGGCCGGCCCCGGCGCCTCCCTCGTCCCGGTCGCCCCCCTCGTCGCCGTAGTCGGGGCGACCGGTACCGGGAAGTCCGAGCTCGCCCTCGACATCGCCGAACGGTACCGAGCGCAGGGACGACGGGCGGAGATCGTCAACGCCGACGCCATGCAGCTCTACCGCGGCATGGACATCGGGACGGCGAAGGTCCCCGAGTCCGAGCGACGGGGCATCCCGCACCACATGTTCGACGTCCTCCGGGTCACCGACGAGGCCAGCGTCGCCGCCTACCAACGCGACGCCCGTGCCGTCATCGCCGACATCACGGACGACGGCGGGTTCGCGGTCCTCGTCGGTGGCAGCGGGCTGTACGTCTCGTCGGTGCTGTTCGACCTCGCGTTCCCGGGCACCGACCCCGTCCTCCGCGAAGAGCTCGAACGTGAGCACCGCGAGCGTGGGCCGAACGTCCTCCTCGAGCGGCTCCGAGCCCTCGACCCGGAGGCCGCCGCCTTCATCGACGCGAGGAACCCGCGCCGCCTGATCCGCGCCGTGGAGATCGCGAGCCGGTCCGACCGCGTCACCCCGAGCCTCCCGTCCGCCCCGCGGTCCTGGCGGCCGGCCCACGTCCTGCACCTGCGCCGTGACCGCGAGCAGCTCGTCGACGCGCTGCGCGTGCGGGCCGAGCGGATGTTCGCCGACGGACTGGTCGACGAGGTCGCCGCACTCCGCGACGAGGGGCTCGAGCAGGGCCCCACGGCCCGCGCCGCGATCGGCTACGCGCAGGCGCTGCAGGTGCTCCGCGGCGAGGCGAGCGTCGCACAGGCCATCGAGGCGACCAGCATCGCCACCCGCAAGTACGCCCGTCGGCAGGTGTCCTGGTTCAAGCGCTACGTCGACGGCGACGCCACCCACGTCGAGACGCTCGACGTCACCGGCGCCGGCACGGCGGAGCTGTCCGAGCTGGCCCGTAGGATCGTCCCGTGACCGAGCTGCACTTCACCAAGGGCCACGGGACCGGCAACGACTTCGTCCTGTTCGCCGACCCCGACGCCACGGTCGACCTGACCCCCGACCGGATCCGCGCCATCGCCGACCGTCGGTTCGGAGTCGGGGCCGACGGCGTCATCCGTGCAGTGCGGTCCGACGCGATCCCGGAGGGGCGGGCGATCCTCGCCGAGGACCCCGACGCGACCTGGTTCATGGACTACCACAACGCCGACGGCTCGGTGGCGGAGATGTGCGGCAACGGCATCCGGGTCTTCGCCCGCTACCTGACCGAAGCGGGGCTCGTCGACCTCGAACCGGGGCGCACGCTGACGGTCGGCAGCCGGAAGGGCGTCGTCGACATCCAGCGCTCCACGAACGAGTTCGCCGCGGACCTCGGACGCTGGGGCCTCGGCATCGAGGGTGGGGGATCGGACGACGTCCTGGTCCGGGCCAAGGCCCTGCCGAACGCACGACCCGGCCTGGGCATCGAGGTCGGCAACCCGCACGTCGTCGTCGCGGTCGCCAGCGAGGACGAACTCGCCGGCATCGACCTCACCTACATCCCGGTCCTCGACCCGGCACCGGCCGCGGGGGCGAACGTCGAGTTCGTCCTGCCGGGCGACCCGCTGGTCACCGACGGCGTCGGCGAGATCACCATGCGCGTGCACGAGCGCGGCAGCGGGGAGACGCTGTCCTGCGGAACCGGCGCGGTGGCCGCGGCGCTCGCCACGCGGTACTGGGCCGGAGCGTCGGCGCCGAACACGTGGCGGGTCCGCGTGCCGGGTGGCGTGCTCACGGTGCGCATGACGGCGACGGAGGACGGCGAGCACGTGTCGCTCGCCGGGCCGGCCGAGCTGGTGTTCTCGGGGGACCTGACGGTCTGAGTTCCGTCCCACCCGATGCGACGGGCTGCGGCGCGGTCCCGATGTCGAGTTGCGGCGCGGCCGTCTCGACGTCGGGTGGCGGTGGTGCCGGACGGGAGGCCCCGATCACCCGGGCCGACGTCGCTGCGGTGATCCGCGCCTCCAGACCGTGACCGCGTGACCGCGCGGCGCGCGCCCCGTCAGGCCGTGCGGTGCACCTGGATGACGCGGAAGCCCTTGTCGGTCGTCGCGCGCGTGACCGTGAAGCCGTCGCCCAGCATCTGCTGCAACCAGCGCTGCAAGGAGTCCCCACCGAGGTCCTTCGACACGACCAGCCAGGCGTCGCCGCCCACCGCCAGGCGGGGGATCCAGGTGTGGAGGATGTCGTGCAGTTCGTCCTTGCCGACCCGGATCGGCGGGTTCGACCAGATCGTGGCGAAGGTCCGGTCCGCCGGGATCTCCGTCGGCAGCCCGACGGTGACGTTGTCCGCACCGGCGGTGGCCGCGTTCGTCCGCGCCAGGTCGAGGACGCGCTCGTTGACGTCGACGCCCCAGACGTGGGCGTCCGGCGACTGCAGCGCCATCGTGATCGCCAGCGGACCCCAGCCGCAGCCGACGTCGAGCAGGTCACCGTCGACAGCCGGAGCGGGCACGTTCTGCAGCAGCACGCTCGTGCCGCGGTCGATGCCGTCGGGACTGAAGACGCCCGCCGCGGTGGTGAGTTCGAGGGTCCGACCGGCGAGGGTCACCCGGATCTGCCGCGGTCGTGCCGCGCTCTCCGGGGTGGCCGAGAAGTAGTGGTCGTTCGCCATGGAAGAACCGTACCGGGAACCCCGTGTGTCCCGAGGCCTCCGGAGGTACCCTGTGGACAGCATGACGGATACCCATCAGCAGGACGAACAGACCATCCACGACGACAGCGCCGACGGTGTCGTCGAACGAGTGCTGCGCAACGCCGACCAGCGCGCCGCCTCCTCCATCTTCGCGCCGGCACAGGCGATCCAGACCCGCTCGATCGACGAGCAGGGCTGGGACGGCGACGGCGAACAGTACGACCGCGAGGACCGCGCGGCGCTGCGCCGGGTCGGCGGCCTCTCCACCGAGCTCGAGGACGTCACCGAGGTCGAGTACCGGCAGCTCCGGCTCGAGCGGGTCGTCCTGATCGGCGTGTACCCGCAGGGCGACGCCACGGACGCCGAGAACTCCCTCCGCGAACTGTCGGCCCTCGCCGAGACCGCCGGCGCCGTGGTGCTCGACGGGCTGCTGCAGCGCCGTCCGAACCCGGACCCGGCGACCTACCTCGGCAAGGGCAAGGCCCAGGAGCTCGCGATGGTCGTCAAGGCCACCGGAGCCGACACGGTCATCGCCGACACCGAGCTCGCACCCTCGCAGCGCCGTGCGCTCGAGGACGTCGTGAAGGTCAAGGTGATCGACCGCACGGCTGTCATCCTCGACATCTTCAGCCAGCACGCCTCCACCAGAGAGGGCAAGGCGCAGGTCGAGCTCGCGCAGCTCCAGTACCTGCTGCCGCGTCTGCGTGGTTGGGGTGAGTCGATGTCCCGACAGGCCGGTGGTCAGGTCTCCGGCGGTGCAGGTATGGGCTCCCGTGGCCCCGGTGAGACCAAGATGGAGCTCGACCGCCGCAAGATCCACACGCGGATGGCGAAGCTCCGACGACAGATCGCCGGCTTCACCCCGGCGCGTGAGGCGAAGCGTGCGGAGCGCAACCGCAACGAGGTCCCCAGCGTCGCGATCGCCGGCTACACCAACGCCGGCAAGTCCTCGCTGCTCAACCGCCTGACGAGCGCGGGCGTGCTCGTCCAGAACCAGCTGTTCGCGACGCTGGACTCGACGGTCCGTCGCACGAACACCGCGAAGGGCCGCGAGTTCACGTTCACCGACACCGTCGGGTTCGTCCGCAACCTGCCGCACCAGCTGGTCGAGGCGTTCCGCTCCACCCTCGAAGAGGTCGGCGACGCGGACGTCATCGTGCACGTGGTCGACGGCTCGCATCCGGACCCGGCAGCGCAGCTCGCCACGGTGCGTGAGGTCATCGGTGACGTCGGTGCCCGGGACGTGCCCGAGGTCGTCGTCTTCAACAAGGCCGACCTGGTCGACGACACCCAGCGGATGCTGCTGCTCGGGCTCGCGCCGGACGCCGTGTTCGTCTCCGCCCGCACGGGCGAGGGGATCCCGGACCTGCTCGAGGCGATCGAGGCACGTCTGCCCGAGCCGGACGTCGAGCTCACGGTCGTGGTGCCGTTCTCGCGCGGCGACCTCGTGTCGCACCTGCACGACTCCGGCGCGGTCGAGTCGCTCGACTACGTGGAGGAGGGCACGCGCCTCCGGGTGCGCGTCTTCCAGCGGGAGGTCGCGGAACTCGACCCGTACGTGGTCGCGCCGGTCGCCTCCGCCTGACGGCGGGCTTGACGGACGGGAGGCGCGGTGCCAGCTGGCACCGCGCCTCCCGTCGTCTCGCTGGTTCCGGCCGGCGCTGGTTCGCGCCCGCGCTGGTTCGCGAAACGCAACGAAGGCGGCTCCCCGCAACGTCGTGCCGTTGCGAGGAGCCGCCGTCGTTGCGTCTTGCGGGGTCAGAGGGAGCGGAGGACCGCCACCACCTTGCCGAGGACGGTCGCCGCGTCGCCGAGGATCGGCTCGAAGGCGGTGTTGCGGGGGAGCAGCCACGTGTGGCCGTCGCGCTGGCGGAAGACCTTGACGGTCGCTTCCTCGTCGAGCATCGCAGCGACGACGTCACCGTTCTCCGCCGTCTGCTGCGACCGGACGACGACCCAGTCCCCGTCGCAGATCGCGGCGTCGATCATCGACTCACCGACGACCTTGAGCATGAAGAGGTCACCCGTCCCGACCAGCTGACGGGGGAGCGGGATGATCTCGTCGACGTGCTGCTCGGCGGTGATCGGGACACCGGCGGCGATGCGGCCGACCAGCGGCACGAGCGTCGTGGCGTCGACGTCGGGGCCGTCGGAGTCGGGCGTGGGCTCGTCCACCAGGACCTCGAGCGCACGGGGGCGGTTCGGGTCGCGGCGGATCCAGCCACCGAGCTCGAGCTGCCCGAGCTGGTGGGACACGCTCGACAGTGACGAGAGCCCGGCCGCGTCGCCGATCTCGCGCATGCTCGGCGGGTAGCCCCGGCTCGCGATCGACGCTCGGATCGCGTCGAGGATCGACTGCTGCTTCGCCGTCAACGGTTTCTGTCCGCGCAGTTCGTCCACCACGTCTCGCCCTTCGTCCGGAGTGGAACCGAGCCCCGCGGGAATGTCAGTGGTCCCGATGAGACTTGCTCCAGTCGATCGAAACAGTATCCGACCGTGACATGTCGGACAAACACCTGTTCGAGCGTGTCGCAAGAAAACTCCCCACAAATCCCCTCCTGGGGGTTGTGCATCCTCCGAGTCGAACGTATGTTCGGTACACGGCTTCGGACGACCAACACGGTCGGACCGGCACCATCGCAAGCAGGAAGGCAACGACATGAGCACCAACGCCATCGCGGACATGCAGCACACCGCAGCACCCGCAGCGCGCACGCGCCTCCGTCTCACCCGTCGCGGGCGAGTGGTCTTCACCACTCTCGCGGCCGTGCCCGTCCTGCTCTGCGTCGGCATCGCGATGCTCAACGGTGGCCAGGCCTCGGCCGGTGACCGGGCGGCGAACGTGCACTTCGACACCGTGACGATCCAGCCGGGGGAGACCCTGTGGCAGGTCGCCGAGGACACCGCGCCGAACACCGACCCCCGTGACTTCATCCAGGACGTCGTGAGCCTCAATGCGCTCAACGGTTCCGCGGTGCAGGCCGGGCAAGAGATCTCGATCCCCACGCAGTACGAGCACTGACCCGCTCCCGACGGGCCGGGCAGGTCGGCGTTCGCCCCTGGCGTGACCGTCCGGACGGCCGGTCCCCACGCGGGCAGCGCGGCCTACGATGGATCGGTGGCAACCACGCTCGAAGACCTCCCCATCCGCGACGACCTGCGCGGGCAGAGCCCCTACGGCGCCCCGCAGAAGCACGTCCGCGTGCAGCTCAACGTCAACGAGAACACCCATCCGGTGCCGGTGGACGTGGCAGAGGACATCGTCGCCTCGATCCGCCAGGCCCTGACAACCGTGAACCGGTACCCCGACCGCGAGTTCACCGAGTTGCGGCAGTCCCTCGCCGGGTACCTCGGCCACGGCCTGGGTGCTGAGTCGATCTGGGCGGCGAACGGGTCGAACGAGGTCATCCAGCAGCTGCTGCAGGCGTTCGGTGGCCCCGGGCGCAGTGTGCTCGGCTTCCCGCCCACCTACTCGATGCACTCGATCATCGCCTCGAGCACTGGCAGCCGATGGATCGCCGCTCAGCGTGACGACGAGTTCCGCATCTCTCCCGAGACCGCCGTCTCCGCGGTCCAGGAGCACCAGCCCGACCTGGTGTTCCTCTGCGGCCCGAACAACCCGACGGGGACGCCGCTCGACCTCGCCACGATCGAGGCCGTGTACGACGCCACCGACGGCATCGTGATGGTCGACGAGGCCTACGCCGAGTTCATGCCCGCCGGCCAGCCGACGGCACTGACCCTGCTGCCGGGGCGCCCGCGCCTGGTGGTCTCCCGGACGATGAGCAAGGCCTTCGCGTTCGCCGGCGCCCGCGTCGGTTACCTCGCAGCAGACCCCGCGGTGATCGACGCCCTGCGCCTGGTCCGCCTGCCCTACCACCTGTCCGCGCTCACCCAGGCGGCGGCGGTCGCGGCACTCCGGCATGCCCCGGAGATGCTCCGCATGGTCGACGACATCCGCGGCCAGCGGGACCGGATGGTCACGGAGCTGCGGGCGATGGGCTACCAGCCGCACGAGACGTGGTCGAACTTCGTCCTGTTCGGTGGCGTCGCCGACCCGCGTGCGGCGTTCGAGTCGCTGCTCGAGCGCGACGTGATCGTCCGCGACCTGGGCATCCCGAACCACCTCCGCGTCAGCGCCGGCACGACCGAGGAGACCACCGCGTTCCTCGACGCCATGCGTGCGGTCGCCGCCGAGCAGCCGCCCGTTAGGGTTGGATCATGACCGCGCGCACCGCCGAGATCACCCGCTCGACGAGTGAGTCGACCGTCTCCCTGTCGCTCGACCTCGACGGCACCGGGAAGTCCGAGATCTCGACCAGCGTGCCGTTCTTCGACCACATGCTGACCGCGTTCAGCAAGCACTCGCTGATCGACCTGCGCGTGCAGAGCTCGGGCGACACGGACATCGACGTGCACCACACGGTGGAGGACACCGGCATCGTCCTGGGGCAGGCGCTCCGCCAGGCACTCGGCGACCGTGCCGGCATCGGCCGCTACGGCGACGCTCTGGTCCCGCTCGACGAGGCTCTGGCGCAGGCGGTCGTCGACGTCTCCGGCCGCCCGTACCTCGTGCACAGCGGGGAGCCGGCGGGCTTCGAGTTCCACCGGATCGGTGGGCACTTCACCGGTTCGATGGTGCGTCACGTGTTCGAGGCGATCACGATGAACGCCGGCATCACCGTCCACCTCCGCGTCCTCGACGGACGCGACCCCCACCACATCGCGGAGGCCGAGTTCAAGGCCTTCGCCCGCGCGATGCGCCGTGCCGTCGAACTCGACCCGCGCGTCGACGGCATCCCGTCCACGAAGGGCACGTTGTGAGCTCCACCCGCCCGAACGTCGTCGTCCTCGACTACGGCTCCGGCAACGTCCACTCGGCGGCGAAGGCACTGGAACGCGCCGGCGCCGACGTCACGCTCTCGAACGACAAGCAGACGGCCCTCGCCGCCGACGGACTCCTGGTCCCCGGCGTCGGAGCGTTCGCGGCCGTCGTCGACCAGCTCGAGGGGGTGCGCGGCGGTGAGATCGTCGACCACCGCCTGGCCGGTGGGCGCCCGGTGCTCGGCATCTGTGTCGGAATGCAGGTCCTCTTCGCCCGTGGGGTCGAGCGCGGCGCCGACGTCGAGGGCCTCGGGCAGTGGCCGGGTGTCGTCGAGCCGATCAAGGCCGATGTTCTGCCGCACATGGGGTGGAACACGATCGACGCCCCCCAGGACTCGGTGCTCTTCGACGGTCTCCGCGACGAGCGGTTCTACTTCGTGCACTCCTACGGGGTCACCGACTTCCCGCTCGACGCCTACGGTCCGTTCCGCGCGCCGAAGCTGACGTGGGCCGAGCACGGGGAACGCTTCATCGCCGCCGTCGAGAACGGCCCGCTGAGCGCGACGCAGTTCCACCCGGAGAAGTCCGGCGAGCCCGGCATCCGCCTCCTCCGCAACTGGGTCTCGTCGCTGTGACCCCCGATCCCGACGGGACCATGACCGAGCTCTCCACCACCCAGCCCCTCGTCCTCCTGCCCGCGGTCGACGTCGTCGACGGCCAGGCGGTGCGCCTCACCCAGGGCGAAGCCGGCAGCGAGACGGGGTACGGCGACCCGGTCGCCGCCGCCCGCACCTGGCGTGACCAGGGCGCGGAGTGGATCCACCTCGTCGACCTCGACGCCGCTTTCGGTCGCGGTGACAACCGACGCGTCATCGCGCACGCCATCCGGGAGGTCGAGGGGGTCTCCGTCGAACTCTCCGGTGGCATCCGCGACGACGCCTCGCTCGAGGCCGCGCTGGCGACCGGTGCCGCCCGGGTCAACCTCGGCACCGCTGCGCTCGAGAACCCCGAGTGGGCGGCCCGCGTGATCGGGCAGTACGGCGAGCAGATCGCCGTGGGCCTCGACGTCCGCGGCACCACCCTGGCCGCCCGCGGGTGGACCGAGGACGGCGGCGACCTCTGGGAGGTCCTCGACCGGCTCGAGGACGCCGGATGTGCCCGGTACGTGGTCACCGACGTGACCAAGGACGGCACGCTGCAGGGCCCGAACGTCGACCTGCTCCGCCAGGTCTGTGACCGCACCGACCAGCCCGTGGTGGCCTCGGGCGGCATCTCGACACTCGACGACCTCCGTGCGCTCCGCGAACTCGTGCCGCACGGGCTCGAGGGCGCGATCATCGGCAAGGCCCTGTACACGGGGGCGTTCACGCTGCCGGCCGCACTCGACATCGCGTCGGAGTAGCCGCGTGTCGGGCATCTCGAACGGCCGGGGTGCCGGCCCGGACCCCGATGAGCAGGCAGCGCCTGCCCACGACCACGCGGCCGACTCCGCCGGCAACCCGTGGGCCGGCCGCACGTTCGATGCGCACGACACGACCTTCACCGAGGACGACGGCCTGGCCGATCCCGCCGTCGTCGCCGCGATCACCGCGGTCGCGTCCGGAGGACCGCACGCCGCGGTCGTCGACGCCCTCCGCACCGCCCGCCTGCTCATCCCGCTCGTCGCCGAGGCCGGCGACGTCGGGGAGACCCCCGACGGCCGGATCGTCGACAAGACCCAGGAACTCTCGATCGTCACGGTCGCCGGTCCCGACGGTCGTGCGGTGATGCCCGCCTTCACCTCGGTCGAGGCGATGCGCTCCTGGGACGCGGACGCCCGCCCGATCCCGGTCGAGTCCCGCCGTGTCGCGATGGCCGCCGCGAGCGAGGACACGCAGCTCGTCGTGCTCGACCCGACGGCAGCGACCGAGTTCGTCCTCCGCCGTCCCGCGGTGTGGGCGCTCGGCCAGGACCTGCCGTGGACGCCGTGCTCCGAGGACCCGGAGGTCGCGCGGGCCTTCGCCGGCACGATCGAGACCGAGCCCGCCGTGGTCCGGATCGAGCTGTCCCCGGGCGACCCGCTGTCGCGGTTCGCCGGGCCCGAGCTGACCGTCGGCCTCCGACTCATCGCCGGCCTCGACCGCGAGCAGATCGCCGAGCTGGTCGGCCGCCTGCAGCAGCGGTGGGCGAGCGACCCGGTCATCGCGGAACGGGTCGACAGCATGCGCGTCGCCCTCCGCGCCGCCTGAACGGCGCGGGGACCGGAACCGGGCGCGGTCGGACACAGCCGGGAGGCGCGCCCTCCGTCCGCCCCGACCCGCACCCCGCGCGGCGGTGCGGCCCGACCCCGTGCGAGCGCGCCGGTACGATGGCCCGGTGAGCAGCATCCCGACGACAGCCTCCGGCACCGGCGACATCGTCACGGGTCCGACCGGTCGGCCCGTGCGGGCGTTCCCCGTGCCGGAAGAGCTGGACGGCCACGGTCCCGCACGCATCATCTCCCTGTGCAACCAGAAGGGCGGGGTCGGCAAGACCACCACCGCCATCAACCTCGGCGCCACGCTCGCCGAGTACGGCCGCCGTGTGCTGGCCGTCGACTTCGACCCGCAGGGTGCCCTGTCCGCCGGCCTCGGTGTCCGGACGCACGACATCCCCACGGTCTACGACCTGCTGATGGGCGCCGTGAAGGACCCGAACCAGGTCATCCAGCCGACGAACGTGCCGCTGCTCGACGTCATCCCCGCCAACATCGACCTGTCCGCGGCCGAGGTGCACCTGGTCAACGAGGTCGCCCGCGAGCAGATCCTGGCGAGCGTGCTGCGGAAGGTGTCGAACGACTACGACGTCATCCTCATCGACTGCCAGCCGTCGCTCGGCCTGCTCACCGTGAACGCCCTCACCGCGGCGCACGGCGTGCTCATCCCACTCGAGTGCGAGTTCTTCGCGCTGCGCGGTGTCGCCCTGCTCATCGAGACGATCGACAAGGTGCGGGACCGGCTGAACCCGGCGCTGCTGCTCGACGGCATCCTGCCGACGATGTACGACTCGCGGACCCTGCACTCGCGGGAGGTCATGGAGCGCGTCGTCGAGACCTTCGGCGACCGGGTCCTCGACACCGTCATCGGGCGCACCGTGAAGTTCCCGGACGCGACCGTCTCGGCGCGACCGATCACGCAGACGGCTCCGGACCACGCTGCGGCCCATGCCTACCGGCAGCTGGCCCGAGAGCTCGTCCAGCGTGGCGCCGTCGCCTGAGGACCCGGCCACGAGCCTCCCGTCCGACCCGGCCGGACACGCCGACAGCGCGACCGACGCGCCGGTCGGCACCACGACGGCACCCGGGTTCCGGGTCCGTCTCAGCAACTTCGACGGACCGTTCGACCTGCTGCTGTCGCTCATCGCGAAGCACGAGCTGGACATCACCGAGGTCGCCCTCAGCGTCGTCACCGGCGAGTTCATCGCGTACGTGCGGCAGGCCTCGTCGAGTGAGGAACTCGACGAGGCGAGCGAGTTCCTGGTCGTCGCCGCGACCCTGCTCGACCTGAAGATCGTCGGTCTGCTGCCGCAGGGTGAACTCGTCGACGCCGAGGACGTGGCCCTGCTCGAGGCCCGCGACTTGCTGTTCGCCCGACTGCTGCAGTACCGGGCGTTCAAGCAGGCGGCGGACTGGTTCGGCGACCGCTGGGGTGCCGAGTCGCGACGCCACGTGCGGAGCGTCCGGCTCGAGGAGCGGTTCCGCGCCCGGACGCCGGAACTCGTCTGGACGCTGTCCGTGCAGGACTTCGCGGCGATGGCGGCGCTGGCCTTCGCACCGCGGGAGATCCCGACCGTCGGACTCGACCACCTGCACGCCCCCGCGGTCAGCATCCGGGAGCAGGCGGCCATCGTGGTGTCGGTCCTCCGCACCCGCGCCGACGAGGGTACGCCGGACGTCACGTTCCGGGAACTCATCGCCGGGGTCGACCAGGCGGGTATCGTGGTGGCTCGTTTCCTCGCGATCCTGGAGCTGTACCGGAACGCCTCCATCTCGTTCGAACAACTCGAACCGCTCGGGGAACTGGTCCTCCGGTGGACCGCGCTCGACTGGACGGACGAGAGCCTCGCGAACCTGGGAGCCGACTATGACGGATGACGTGCACGCGCACGGCGCTCGGTCGCGCGCCGGGGGATCCGCCGAGCCGGGCGGGGCGGACGAGATCGAGGACGCCCGTGCGCTCGAGGTCGAGCTGCGCGGCGCCGCAGCCGCCCCGGCCGCAGGCGCCACGGACGCGCCCGCAGACCTGCCCGTCGACGTTCCCGTCGACCGGCAGCTCGAAGCGATCCTGATGATCGCCGACCAGCCGCAGTCCCTCGTCGCCCTCGCCGCCGCGGTCGGTGCACCGGTCCCGGTCGTCCGGCAGGCCGTCGACCGTCTGGTCGCCGACTTCGACGGCGTCGACGGCACCGTTCGCCGCGGCTTCGAACTGCGCGAGGTCGGCGGCGGTTGGCGCTTCTACGTCCGTGCCGAACTCGACGCCGTCGTCGAGCAGTTCGTCGAGGCGGAACGTCCCGCGCGCCTGTCGCAGGCGGCCCTCGAGACCCTCGCCGTGGTCGCCTACAAGCAGCCGATCACCCGCTCCCAGATCGCCGCGATCCGGGCCGTCAACGTCGACGGCGTGGTCCGCACGCTCGTCGCGCGCGGCCTCATCGAGGAGTCGTTCACCGACTCCGAGACCGGCGCGATCAACTACGTCACCTCCGAGTTGCTGCTCCAGCAGCTCGGCATCAACTCGCTCGACGAGCTTCCGCTCATCTCGCCCCTCCTGGAGGACGGCGCGGACGGTTTCGGGCAGACCGGAAGGATCCCCGATGGCCGGGTTTGACCAGAACGACCGTGCACGACGAGACGACGACCGCCGCGGCGGGTCCGGACGTCCGGGCGGTGACCGGCCGGGAGGCGCGGGGCGCCGCGACGACGCACCCCGCGGACGCGACGGGGCCGGCTCCGGCGGGTACCGTGGGCGCGACGACCGGGCCGGTGGCGGCGACCGTGGTGGGTACCGCGGGCGTGACGAGCGTGGCGGCGACCGTTCCTCCGGCGGGTACCGCGGGCGCGACGACCGGGCCGGTGGCAGCGAGCGTGGTGGGTACCGCGGGCGTGACGAGCGTGGCGGCGACCGTCCCACGGGTGGGTTCCGTGGGCGCGATGACCGCGGCGGCGACCGTCCGACCGGTGGGTTCCGTGGGCGTGACGAGCGTGGTGGTGACCGTCCGACCGGTGGGTACCGCGGGCGCGACGAGCGCAACGGCGGTGACCGTCCGACCGGTGGCTTCCGTGGCGGCGACGACCGCAGCAGTGGTGGGTACCGCGGGCGGGACGACCGTTCCGCCGGTGGGTTCCGTGGCCGCGATGACCGTGGTGGGGACCGTCCGACCGGTGGGTTCCGTGGGCGTGACGACCGTGGTGGTGACCGTCCGACCGGTGGGTTCCGTGGGCGCGACGAGCGCGGCGGTGACCGTCCGACCGGCGGGTACCGTGGCGGCGACGACCGCAGCAGTGGTGGGTACCGCGGGCGGGACGACCGTCCCTCCGGCGGGTACCGCGGACGTCCCGAGCGCGACACGCGCGGCGCCGACCGACGCAGCGACGACCGTGGCGGCTTCGTGAGCCGTGACGACGACCGCGGCCGCTTCGTGCGCCGCGACGACGCCGGCGACCGCCGGACCAGTGACAGCCGGACCGGTGGACGCGACGACCGTGGTGGCTACCAGGGACGCGACTCCCGTGACTCCCGTGGTGGCCGGGACGAGCAGCGTGGTGGGTACCAGGGACGTGACTCCCGCGGCGGCCGTGACGACCGCGGTGGCCGCGACGACCAGCGCGGTGGGTACCGCGGGCGTGACGACCGCGGAGCCTCCCGTCGTCCGGACGACCGTGGCGCCGAGCGCGGTGCCGACCCCCGCCGCGAGGACCGTCGCAGCCCGGACGGTGCCCCGAGCAGCGTGTGGCACAACGGCCGCCGCTACGTCGGTGGCACGACGAGCCCGCGCAACGACCCCGCACGCAAGCGGACGACGCCCCTCCCGGCCGGGGAGCGCGACGACGCCGGGCGCCCCGCCGAGGGCACGCCCGAACGCCCGATCATCCCCGACTGGGACCCGGCGGACGGGACGACGACCGCCGGGGGCGAGCCGGACCTCCAGGAAGGCGGTGAGCGCCTGCAGAAGGTGATCGCCGCTGCCGGTGTGGCGAGCCGTCGAGTCGCGGAGAACCTGATCTCCGAGGGCCGCGTGACCGTGAACGGCGAGGTCGCCGACATGCTCGGTCGTCGCGTCGACCCGGACACCGACGAGGTCGCGGTCGACGGGGTGCCCGTGCAGACCGACACCTCCCGGCGGTACGTGGTCCTCAACAAGCCGACCGGTGTGGTCTCGAGCATGCAGGACGAGCACGACCGTCCCGACCTTTCGCAGTACGTCGACCAGTTCGAGGAGCGCCTGTTCAACGTCGGCCGACTCGACTTCGACACCGCCGGGCTGCTCATCCTGACCAACGACGGCGGGCTCGCCCACGTCCTGGCGCACCCGTCGTTCGGCGTGACGAAGACCTACGTCGCGAAGGTCGACGGCAACATGGTCCCCTCGACGCTGCAGATGCTGCTCGAGGGCATCGAGCTGGAGGACGGCCAGATCGCCGCCGACAAGGCGCGGCTGCTCGAGTCCTCGCGTGGGGAGTCGCTCGTCGAGATCACGCTGCACTCCGGCCGCAACCGGATCGTCCGCCGCATGCTCGAAGCGGTCGGACACCCGGTCCTCGAGCTCGTGCGCCGGTCGTTCGGACCGCTGCAGCTCGGCAGTCTGGCGCCCGGCGAGGTGCGCGAGCTGACCACGGTCGAGCTCGGCAAGCTGCTCGGCATCGCCCGGACCGCGGACACCCGAACCGGCGACGACGACGCGGAGAGCACGGACTGACGATCGGTCGACCGTCGCGGACCGACCGCGACACGGACGGCTCCGGGCCCGGTGGGGACTTCTCCACAGGCCCGGCGCCGTCCTGCTGCCGGGCACCTGCGCTCGATAGGCTTGCCGGGTGACCGACGCCAGCACGACCGCGACCGACGGACAACCGTCGCGCGCCGACATCGACCGCCGTGTGCGCGGACCGGTGCGGATCGTCGGGACCGGACTGCTCGGTGCCTCGATCGGCCTGGCCCTGCGCGACAAGGGGGTGGAGGTCGTCCTCGACGACGTCTCCCCGGCCGCGTTGGCGCTCGCCGTCGACTACGGCGCCGGACGACCGCCGGCAGCGGGGGACGAACCGGAACTGATCGTGGTCGCCGTGCCGCCGGACGTCACCGCGACCGTCGTCGAGCGTGAACTCCGCAACCACCCGAACGCCGTCGTCACCGACGTCGCCAGCGTCAAGTCCGGGCCGCTCGACCGCCTCCGCGCCGTCGGTGCGGACGTCTCGCGGTACATCGGTTCGCACCCGATGGCCGGCCGCGAACGCAGTGGTCCGACCGCCGCCCGCGCCGACCTGTTCATCGGTCGTCCCTGGGTCATCGCCGGCCACGACGACATCAGCCACCAGCGTGCAGCCGTGGTCGAACACCTGGCGCTCGACCTCGGGGCGACGGTCGTCCCGATGGACGCCGAGTCGCACGACCGGGCGGTCGCGGTCGTCTCCCACGCGCCGCAGCTGGTCGCGACGCTGATGGCCTCGCGCCTCCGCGACGCCCCCGGCGAAGCCCTCGGCCTGGCCGGCGGTGGTGTCCGCGACGTCACGCGCATCGCCGCGAGCGACCCGGGCCTGTGGGTGCAGATCATCGGTGCCAACGCGGAGCACATCCGCCCGGTGCTCGCCGACCTCCGTGACGAACTCGACCGGGTGCTCACCGCGCTCGCCGACCCCGCCGCGGCCGGGTCCCCGCGCGCCATCGCCGAGACGATGGCGTCGGGCAACCGCGGCGTCGAGCGACTGCCCGGCAAGCACGGGTCCACCGCACGTTTCGCCCAGGTCGTCGTCCTGATCGACGACCGACCCGGGCAGTTCGCCGAACTCCTCACCACCATCGGGGAACTCGGCATCAACCTCGAGGACCTGCGCCTCGAGCACTCGCCCGGAGCGCAGATCGGCATCGTCGAGGTGTCGGTCGTCCCGGAGCACGAACAGCGACTCGTCGAGGAACTCGAGGGTCGCGGATGGAGGATCGCAGCAGCATGGGCCTGAACGACAACGACACCACGCTCGAGTCCGGCGTCACCGGCGGCCCGGACGCCCCCGACTCCGGTCTGCCGACGCCGGCCGACCAGCCCGGACCCCTCGGCGGCGGCGACGTCACCGGCGGCCCGGGCGGACAGGGCGGCGGCGAACTCGGTTCGACGCGCGACCCGATGCCGGCCGGTCTGCCCGCCGGCGCCTTCGTGGCGAAGTTCGTCATCGCCGTCGACGGTCCCGCCGGCAGCGGCAAGTCCAGCGTGTCCCGTGCTGCCGCCCGCGCGCTCGGCTTCGGCTACCAGGACACCGGTGCCGCCTACCGCGCACTCGCCTGGCATGCACTGCAGCAGGACGTCGACCTGGACGACCCCGCCGCGGTCGTCGCCGCCTTCGACTCGTTCGACTACGCCATCGGTACCGACCCCGACGACTACTTCGTGCGGGTCGGCGGGGTCGACGTGACGGACGCCATCCGCACCCCCGACGTCACCGCGGCGGTGGCGCACATCGCGAAGCTGCCGGAGGTCCGGGCCAAGCTCGTCTCGCTGTTCCGCCAGGTCATGCGGATGGCCGAGGGACAGGGCATCATCACCGAAGGACGCGACATCACCACGGTGGTCGCACCCGACGCCGAAGTCCGGATCCTGTTGACGGCCGACGAATCCGTTAGGATGGCACGTCGGTCGGCAGAGGTCACGACGCAGTCGGCCGAAGAGACCTCGGCTGCCCTCGCCCGTCGGGACGCTGCCGATGCGAAGGTCGTCGACTTCATGAACGCCGCCGACGGTGTCACCACCCTCGACTCCACCGACCTCGACTTCGACCAGACCGTGCAGGCGGTGGTCGACCTGGCCCGCTCGGCCACGAACTGACAGCAACCCGGCCACACGGCCGCACCTGAACCACGAACACGCGGCCCACCGGCCGCCGGCAAGGAAACCACCATGGCGCAGCTGGACGACCGAAGCGACGACGACTTCCCCGAGTACGACGACTCGCTCGGAGAGCGGCTCGCCGGCATCGACGACGCCGAAGCGGACCAGCGTGCAAGCGCGCTCCGCGTCGGTCTCGACGAGTACGACCTGGACGACGAGGACCTCGCGCTCCTCGAAGCCGGCAAGCTCGGCGTCGACGGGGTCGCGTACCTGCCGGCACTGCCGGTGCTCGCGATCGTCGGCCGCCCGAACGTCGGCAAGTCGCAGCTCGTGAACCGCATCCTCGGTCGCCGTGAAGCCGTCGTGCAGGACACCCCCGGTGTCACCCGCGACCGCGTCAGCTACAAGGCCGAGTGGAACGACAAGCGCTTCACCATCGTCGACACCGGTGGGTGGGAGCCCGACGCCAAGGGCATCAACGCCTCGGTCGCCGCCCAGGCCGAGGTCGCGATCGACCTCGCCGACGCGGTGCTGTTCGTCGTCGACGTCACGGTCGGCATCACCGCCACCGACGAGCACGTCGTCAAGATGCTGCGCGGCACCGACCGTCCGGTCATCGTCGCGGCGAACAAGTCCGACGACGAGCGCCGCGACCTCGAGGCGTACTCGCTCTGGAACCTCGGTCTGGGTGAGCCGCACCCGGTCTCTGCCCTGCACGGCCGTGGCGTCGCGGACCTCCTCGACCTCATCATCTCGACGCTGCCGGACGTGTCCGCGGTCGCCAAGCAGGAGATCGGCGGCCCCCGTCGCGTCGCCATCCTCGGCCGCCCGAACGTCGGCAAGAGCTCGCTGCTGAACAAGGCCGCCGGCGAAGAGCGCGTCGTGGTCAACGAGCTCGCGGGTACGACCCGTGACCCGGTGGACGAGCAGATCGAACTCGGCGGCAAGACCTGGCGCTTCGTCGACACCGCCGGCATCCGGAAGCGCGTGCACCTGCAGCAGGGTGCCGACTTCTACGCCTCGCTCCGCACCACCGCCGCACTCGAGAAGGCCGAGGTCGCGGTCGTCGTCCTCGACGTCACCGAGCCGGTGTCCGTGCAGGACCTCCGCATCATCGACCTGGTCCTCGAGTCCGGTCGTGCGCTGGTGCTGGCCTACAACAAGTGGGACCTGTTGGACGACGAGCGCCGCCGCTACCTCGAGCGCGAGATCGAGCAGGACCTGGCGCACGTCGCCTGGGCCCCGCGCGTGAACATCTCCGCCCGCACCGGCCGTCACCTCGAGAAGCTCGTGCCCGCCCTCGAGACCGCTCTCGAGTCGTGGGACACCCGCATCCCGACCGGCAAGGTCAACGCCTTCGTCGCCGAACTGGTCCAGGAGCACCCGCACCCGGTCCGCGGTGGCAAGCAGCCCCGCATCCTGTTCGCCACGCAGGCGTCGAGCCAGCCGCCGACGTTCGTGCTCTTCACCTCGGCGTTCCTCGACCCGCAGTACCGCCGGTTCATCACCCGGCGTCTCCGCGAGGTCTGGGGCTTCGACGGCACGCCGATCGTGGTCAACATGCGAGTGCGCGAGCGCCGGAAGCGCTGATCGGCCATGTCCGCGCCACGAGGGGAGCGATCGACGTCACGACGTCGATGGCCCCTCGTGGCCGGGCTCGTGCTGCTCGTCGTGGTCGCGGCCGGAGCGGTCGCGCAGTGGTCCTCCCCGGACGGCGGGACGTCGGCGTCGGCTCCTGACCCGTCCTCGGACGCGGACGGCACGGGGATCGCGGACGACGCCGGGATGTCGATCGGCCACGGGTTGATCCCCGACGAGCCGACGACACCCGCCACTGACAGGTCGGCCCGGGGCCGCTCGGCGGTCGACGGCGGCACAACACCCGACGACGGCCGGTCGAGCGACGTCGCCCCGGCGACCGGTGTCGACAACGACGGCGCGGGCAGCCCGAGCAGCGACCCGACCGGCACCACGAGCGTGGTGGACGCTGCAACCGGGCTCCCGGTCGACGCGGCACAGGCCGCAGGCCCCTGGTGGCGACGCGCCCTGCCGATCGCGGGCGACCTCGTCCCGATCCGCGGCGAGGTCCGCGGGAACGTCCGGCTCGAGGTCGTCGGGGAGCAGGTCGTCCAGGTCGTCCTCACCGGCGTGCAGGTGACGGCGAGCCCCGATCCGACCGGGTCGGTGAAGCCTGGGTCGACTGCTTCGCCACGGCCGCACATCGGCGCGGTGCGCGTCGAGCTGTCCTCGAGCGATGTCATCGGCACCGAACGGGCGCAGTGGACCGGCGACGACGTCCCCGCCGACTTCGGCACCTTCACCCCGGACGGCGAACACACCGTGCTGGTCATCGTCGACCCGCAGGACCTGCCACCCGTGGTGCACTCCGTGCTGCTCGTCGACGCCGACACCGGGGACCTGCTCGGCGGCGCCGAGCTCCTGCCCGTCTTCTGACCGAGGACGTGTGGCGGGGGAGGGCGTGCCTCCAGACCGACCGGACCGGCGTCGGACCGGCGAGACGGGTCGTTGTCGGACTGGTGAACCGGCGGGACTCTCAGCCGTCCGGGAGGCCCGTGGCAGCGCCGCGCCGCCGGATACGGCACCATGGGACGGTGACGCAGCGACCCTCCGGCCTGGCAGCGACCGCTGACCGGGCGTGGAACCGGCTCCGCCTGGACCGCCTGGCCGGCGGCCGGCAGGGCGGCTACGTCATCCGCGAGGACATGCTCGCCCACCCCGACACGGTCCGCTCGTTCCGGTGGATTCGGTGGCTGCTCGTCGCCGAGACCGTCGTCGGCCTGACCGCGATCGTCGTCGCCGTGCTGCTGACCCGCGCCGGAGAGACGGTGCCGTGGGCGGTCTGGTTCCGGGCGACGGTGGTGCTGCTCATCACCCTGACGCTCTACGTGTTCGCGTGGCGGGCGCAGCTCGGCTACTACTGGGCGTACCAGCGGCTGCGGCTGTTCAGCCGGATCTTCCCGATCGTGACGCTGGTGATCGCGGCGATCCCGGGCCTCTACCCGTTCTGGATGGTCATCGAGCAGATCGTGTTCTCGGTCCTGATGGTGGGGATCGGCGACGTGCTGACGAGCGACCACATGCGGCTCACGTTCCCGAAGCCGGTGCGCCGGCAACCGTAGGCCCCGGGCAGATGCAGCACCGAGGAGCATCGTGGGGTCCATGACCACGACATCGCTCCCCGGCGGCACGTTCCGCCTCGCCGACGACCTCGAACTCACCCGCGTCGGGTACGGCGCCATGCAGCTCGCCGGACCCAACGTGTTCGGTCCGCCCGCCGACCGCGACGAGGCGCTCCGGGTGCTCCGGACCGTTGTCGAACTCGGCATCACCCACATCGACACCGCCGAGTTCTACGGCCCCCACGTCACGAACGAGCTCATCCGCGAAGCGCTCGCGCCCTACGGGGACGACGTGCACCTCGTCACGAAGGTCGGCTCCGTGCGGGACGGCAAGGGCAACTGGGTGCCGACCCGACAGCCCGACGACCTGGTGGCGCAGGTGCACGAGAACCTCCGCACGCTCGGGCTCGAGCAGCTCGAGGTCGTGAACATCCGGATGGGCGGGTTCGACGCCCCGGAGTCCGGCTCGATCGCCCCGCAGGTGGAGGCGCTCGCCCGACTGCAGGAGGAGGGGCTCGTCCGCCACATCGGACTGTCGACCGTCAGCGCCGAGCAGCTCGCCGAGGCGCAGAGCTACGTGCCGATCGTCTGCGTGCAGAACATGTACAACGTGGCCCGCCGGGAGGACGACGCCCTCGTCGACCTCACCGCGTCACAGGGGATCGCGTACGTGCCGTACTTCCCGCTCGGTGGGTTCTCGCCGATCCAGTCCGGGGCGCTCGACCGGGTCGCGGAGCGCCTGGAGGTGTCGCGCCTGACGGTGGCGCTGTCGTGGCTGCTCCAGCGGTCGCCGAACATGATGCTGATCCCGGGGACGTCCTCAGTGGACCACCTGCGGGACAACGTGGCATCGGCCGGGTTCGCGCTGCCGGACGACGCCGTCGCCGAACTCGACGCGATCGGGTCCGCCGCGTAAGGCTCAGACGCCGGCCGCCGGCCGCCGGCCGCCGGGCGTCAGGCGACGGTGGCGAGGGCGAAGGGCAACACGGCCGAGGCTCCGGCCCGTCGGAGTTCCCGCCCCGCCACCGTCATCGTCCACCGGCTGTCGACCAGGTCGTCGACGAGCAGGACCGGCCCCTCGTGCACCTGCAGTGCGGCCGCGAGTTCCGGTCCGACGACGAAGGTGTCCCAGACGCCCGACAGTCGGTAGGCGCTGTTCGTCGCACCGTCGCCCCGCGGTGTCCCACCGTCGCGGTCGAGGGTGCCGAGGTGCTGCAGCCGCCCGATCGAGGACAGCGCCTGGGCGAGCGACGTGACGAGCTGCGGCCGGGAGCGCGAGGACATCGCGACGACCCCGGTCGGGCGGGTCTCCCACGGCCAGTCCTTGAGCGCGCGGACGCAGCCGTCGACGAGTTCGCGGGACACCGGTGCGTCCGGGGTGGCGTTCGCGAACAGAGCGCGGAGCGGCCCACCCCAGCCGAGGTCGGTCAGTCGGGCGACGGCACGCCCCGGGGCGACGAGTTCGCCGGCCGGGATCTTGCCCTTCACCGCGACGCCGAGCGACGCCATGCCCGAGGGCCACTGCGCACGCGGGGCGATCTCGACGCCGACCTGGTCGAGGGCGTTCGCGGCCCCCGTGCGGTCGGCGTCCGAGACGTCCGTCGGGTACCAGGCACCGGCGCAGTTGTCGCACCGCCCGCAGGGTTCGGCGGTCGGGTCGTCGAGGTCCTGCTGGAGCAACTGCATCCGGCACGCACTGGTCGACTCGTAGGTGAGCATCGACGCGGCCTCGGCAGCGCGGGCAGCGGCGACCCGCTCGTAGCGTGCGGCGTCGTACTCCCATGGTCGACCGGTCGCGACCCAGCCGCCACCGACCCGACGCACGGCGCCGTCGACGTCGAGCACCTTGAGGAGCAGTTCCAACGTCGACCGCTTGATGTCGACGAGCCCTTCGAGCGCGACGGTCGACATGGCGCTGTCGGTGGAGAGCGCTCCGAGCACGGCGGAGGCGCGGGACTCGGTCGGCATCGACGCGCTGGCGAAGTACTGCCAGATCTCCTGGTCCTCACGCCCCGGCAGCAGCAGCACGTCGGCGTTGTCGGTGGCACGCCCGGCGCGACCGATCTGCTGGTAGTACGCGACCGGGGAGGACGGTGCGCCGACGTGGACGACGAAGCCCAGGTCGGGCTTGTCGAACCCCATGCCGAGCGCGCTGGTCGCCACGAGCGCCTTCAGCTCGTTGTCCTTCAGCTGCCCTTCGAGCTGCTCGCGTTCGTCGTTGTCGGTCCGGCCGGTGTAGGCACGGACGGCGTACCCGGACTCGCGGAGGAGCCGGGCGATGTCCTCGGCCGCCGAGACGGTGAGCGTGTAGATGATGCCGCTACCGGGCAGGTCGCCGAGGTGGGCGAGCAACCAACCGAGGCGGGCGCGGGCGTCGGGCAGCGTCAGCACCCCGAGCCGCAGTGAGGCGCGGGCGAGCGAGCCGCGGATGGTGAACACCGGGTCCTCGGGGCCGGCGGTCAGCTGTTCGGCCACGTCCTCGACCACGCGCTCGTTCGCGGTGGCCGTGGTCGCGAGGACGGGCACGCCGTGCGGCAGGGACCGGATGAGCTCGGCGAGACGTCGGTAGTCCGGCCGGAAGTCGTGGCCCCAGTCGGAGATGCAGTGGGCTTCGTCGACGACGAGCATGCCCATCCGTCCGATCAGCGCCGGTAGCTGTTCGTCGCGGAACTTCGGGTTGTTCAGCCGCTCGGGGGAGACCAGCAGCACGTCGACCTCGTCACGGGCGAGGGCGGCCTGGGTCTCGGTCCACTCGTGGGCGTTCGCGGAGTTGATCGACACCGCTCGGACCCCGGCCCGGGCCGCGGCGGCGACCTGGTCGCGCATCAGGGCGAGCAGCGGCGACACCAGGACGGTCGGACCGCCGCCCCGACGGCGGAGCAGCAGGGTGGCGAGGAAGTACACGGCGGACTTGCCCCACCCGGTGCGCTGCACGACGAGCGCCCGCTGCCGGTGCTCGACCAGCGCGGAGATGGCTTCGAGCTGTCCGGGGTGGAAGACCGCGTCAACCCGACCAGTCAGTGCCTGCAGGGCCTCGTGCGCCTCGGCCGCGACGGCAGCGGACGGCGGGACGGGGGAGGCAGCAGGTGAACTCATGCCCCCATGCTGTCAGGACCGACCGACGAACCCGGCACCTCCCTCGCAGGCTCGGTCGGCGCGCCCCGCGCAACGCTTCGCGTCGCCGCTGAGCGGGGCGCGCCCTGCTGTGGAGAACCCGCGCCCGCTCACTGGTAGGTGACCAGCGACGGCGTCGGCTGCACCTCGGACATGGTCTGTTCCGGCGTGAGCATCGGGGTGTCCTCGTCGTAGAAGTTCTTCCAGCCCCAGTGCAGTCCGTCCGGTCCGCCGGCGTGCAGCGCCTTCCACGTCGCCTGCTTGTCCGGCTGCGACCCCTGCCCGTCGACGTGCACGAGCAGGTCGAGCTCAGGGTGGGACGCCAGCGCGTCACGGTCGGACACCATCGAGGACCGGAACTGGTGCAGGACGAGTGCCTTCGGCGGCAGCCCCTCGCGTCGGACGAGCCCGGCGAGCCACTCCGACACGCCGTTCACCTCTGCGGCGCTGACCGTGCCGATCTGCTGGAGCGGCACCTGGTCCGGGCCGAGCCGCCACTCGGGGTCGAGCGCCAGCCACACGTCCGGACGCTGCAGCAGCGACTCGTACCGCTTCGCCTGCGACAGGAAGTCGCTGCGCCCGGGCTGCAGGTCGATGATCGTCGGCATGCCCGCCCGGTGCGCGGCATCGACGTACGGCTCGAGGGTCGACACCGGGAGCTCCCGCGAGTAGTCGCCGTCGTCCCCGGCCTCGCCCGCCGCGACCGTCGCGATCACCTCGAACGCGGGCGTCACCGGCACGTCCGACAGGCCGCGGTACTCCGCCGCCAGCTTCCGGGCCCGCTCGACACTCGCGGCCGGGTTCTGCTCGCCGAGGACGCCGAGCACCGGAGCCCCGGGCGCGCCGTACAGGGCCGTGTAGCGGTGTCCGTCGAACGGCCGCTGCCCGCCCGAGCCGATCCGGTACCCCGTCTGCGCCGCCCGCACCACCCACTCCGGGTCCCCGAGGTCTGCGAAGGACGCGCCGAGCAACAGCGTCGGATGGCCCGCCGCCCGGTGCATCGCCCGCACGACGGACCCCGACGCAGCCGGGTCCGACACGCCCGAGGGCATCTCCACCAGCTGAGCGCCGGCAGCCCGGGCGGTCGCCACCGCGGCAGCGTCGGCCGACCGGTCCGCGACGAGCACCGTCTGCCGGGAGGCCCGCCCCGCCTCCGCCTTCCGGCCCGCCTCCGGTGCGTCCCGCTCCGGCACCTGAGTGTCGAGGGTCACGCTCCCGACAGCCTGGTACCAGGACGCTCCGAGCCGCTCGAGCTCAGCGGCCACGGACTTCGTCGCTGCCGTCGAGCCGGAGTCGACGAGCAAGGCCGGCACGTGCGCGCGGACCGCGGCGCTCGCTGCCTCGCGCACGGCGTCGGCGTTCCCGGCCGGTGCGACGACGGCCCCGGGAGCAGACCGGAACAGGGCACGACTCGCCCGGACCGACCGCTCTGCGGCCGACTCCTGTGCCACCACCGTCACGGCGTCCGACGCAGCGCGGGCCAGCGTCGGGCGCGGGGCCAGCGTGGCACCCGAACAGGCGGCCACCCCGAGCACGAGACCGGCCACAGCGAGTGCGAGCAGGGAACGGGCAGGACGAGAACGCATCGGCCCACCCTAGGAGCCGAGCGGTCGTCACCCTGAGAACCGCATCCGTGCCGGCTCGTAGAACGGGAGCATGCACCGACAGGCTGGCGACCGACCGCTCATCGGGCCGGTGGCGGCTCCCGACCTGCACTGCATGACCCTCAACCTGCGCCGGAGCGTGCCCCGACCCGCCGGGCACCCGGACTCGTGGGAGCACCGCCGGGACGCCGTCGTCGCGCTCGTCGCCTCCGAAGAGCCCACCGTCCTCGCCGTCCAGGAGGCTCTCCGCCCCCAGGCGGTCGACCTCGCCACCGGCATCGGGTCGCGCTGGGAAGCCCTGCTGCTCGGACGGGACCGGTACGGCGACGGCGAGGCCGTCGGGCTCCTGGTCGACACCGAGCGCTGCTCCGTCGTCGAGCGCCGGTCCTGGGCGATGTCCCGCACACCGCTCCGCCCCGGCTCCCGCTCGTGGGCGACCGCGTTCCCCCGGCATGCCGTCGGTGCGGTTCTCGACGACCACGCCACCGGTCGGCGCTTCCTCGCCCTCGCCACCCACCTCGACGTCGCATCGCCCTGGGCACGCCTCCGCTCGGCGCAGCTGCTCGGCCGGATCGTCGCCCAGTCCGGCCTGCCCGCCGTCGTGATGGCGGACTGGAACGCGCCCGTCGGGTCGGCGCCCTGGCGAGCACTGGCGGAGGCGGGCGTCCCCGACACCTGGGGGCGGGCCTCCCGGCACGAGACGGCGGAGCTCGGCACGTACGCCGCCTACCGGGAGCCGCGTGCCGACAAGCCGCGCATCGACGGCGTGCTCGCCACCGAGGACGCCGTCGTGTCCCGCGTCGCCGTCTCCACCCGGCGACCCGGGGGAGTGTGGCCGTCCGACCACCTCGCCGTGCACGCCGTGCTGTCCTTCGGGACCACCGCGTGATCGCGACCCTGGGGACGACGTTCCTGCGTCGGCCGCACGGTGCCGTCTGGGCTGCCGACGTCCTGCGGGTCCTGACGCTCGTCAGCGTGCCCGTCGCCACGGCCGTGTGGGGCGGGGTGGCGTTCGCCGTGATGTCGCTCGCGCTGCTCGGCGCCGTCGTCCCGCGCATGCTCGGGCTGCGACCGACGTTCGACACGGCCGTCGTGCTGCTCTGTCTGGTCGCCGCGTGGAGCAGTGCGCTCGACTGGTACACGACCGTGTTCCTCTGGGACAAGGTCGTCCACGTCATCCTGGTCGGGCTGCTCGCGGCGCTGCTCGTCGTCATCGCCTCGGACCTCGGCGTCGTCGCCGCGGCCCCACGTGCCGGGGTGCTGCTCTCCGCCTTCGTGGCGCTCGCCGCGGGGATGGCGGTCGGCTCCGTGTGGGAGATCGGCGAGTGGCTCGGTCACAACTTCGTCGACGACACGATCGTCGTCGGCTACGACGACACGATCGGGGACCTGGCAGCGGACGGGCTCGGGGCGCTGCTCGCCGGGTTCGCGCTGCCGTGGCTGTCACGGGAGCGCCGGATCGTCCAGCCGATGCACCTGCGGGGGTGACGCGCCCGGGTCCGGTCTCGTGGCGCGGTGGGGCTCGCGCTTCCGCTATGCTTGACGGGCTGCTCCACGCTCGGTCGGGTTTGGGGCAGGGCTCGCGGTCTCCCTGGTGGAGACGGGGTCTGGGTCCTCCGGGACTCGCGGGCTGTAGCGCAGCTTGGTAGCGCACTTGACTGGGGGTCAAGGGGTCGCAGGTTCAAATCCTGTCAGCCCGACCGAAGGGGCGAGTTAGCAATCGTCTTAAGAACTGTCAACAACGAAGAAGCCCACCGAGAATCTCGGTGGGCTTCTTCGTCTTGTTTGGGCTTGTGCTGGTGCGCGCGGCACCTGTTGTTGCTCGTTCGAGTCCGCGCGGAGCGCGCTCCCGGTTTCAGGCGCGACAAGGATCGCCACGTGTGTGTGGCGAGGGCGACGTCGGCGGCTATGGCATTGCCGTTGCCTAGGCGACGCGTCTCGTGCGCCGTCAGGGTGGCACCAGTTCGTGCGGAACAGGCGAGCGAGAGAAGTTCGGTGATCAGTCGTCTGCTCGACGTGGCGGGCCGGTCTAGGTCGCCGAACTGTTGAGCGTGCGTCGCGGCAGCTTCCGGGCTGGACGTTGAGGCAGATCTCTCCTACGTCCGCTTCTTGACCGTGCGGGTGGCGCGTTGTGCCGTGCGAGCTGCCTTCTCTGCGGCTTTTTGCTGTCTGAGTTCGAGGTCTGGTGCACCGCCGGGGAGGGTCCCCGTGTAGGTGTTCGCAAATTCACGGTCCCGTCGCTTCTGGACGGGGACGTTGCGCGGTGCCTTGCCGGCCTTTTCGCGTGCTTCTTCTCGCTCGAGTTTGCGCACGAAGTCGCAGATCATGCGGATGTTCATGGCGGCCAGGAGGAATGTCATGAAGATCTGGGCGGCTGCGAAGCCTCGGACCTGGCGGCGCGAGTCGTCGTGAAGGCTGCCGTACTTGGTGCTTTTGGCCATGGAGTTCCCGCCCTCGGAGAGGTTGCGTGCGTAGCCGTGGAAGTTGCGCCATTCCTTCGACTTGTAGCGCAGCGCCTGCTGGACCGGGGGCATGTCGTCCTGCGTGAAAAGCACGGAGTGCTGGCGGCAGATCTCCGGAAGGTCATCGCCGACCGGGAAGCCGTCCTCGGCGGGGTCGACTTCGTCGAGCGTGCGCTTCTTCGCTTCGGAAACGCGTCGGCTGATCTGCTTCAGAGGGCAGATGATCGTGGGGCTGTCGCCCGACGCGGGACACAACATCGGAACGCGGCCCTGCTCATCGGGTCGAGCCTTCGGACGGGCCGCATAGTCTTCCCGGGCGTCGATGCGAACGTTGTAGGTCGCCTCGTCGATCTTGCCCTTCAGCACATCTTCGCTGGCCGACTTGTACGCGCTGGGCATCGCGGGGCAGTAGATGCCGCCTTCGACGAAGATCAGGCCGGCGTGACCGCCGACGGGGCCGAGGTTGTCGATGCGGTACTCGGTGCTGGCTTCCCAGCCGAGCTTGCGTGCCGGCTTGTAGAGCCGTTCGGGAAGGGCGTTGGCCCAGTACTCCTTATCGGCATCCGCGATGCCGGGCAAGTGGCCCGCACCGACGATCGAGGCGAGGACGGCTGCCGCTGCTTCAGCCGTGCCGATACCCGGCATGCTCAGCGTTGCGGCCATGATGAGTTGCGGTGCGGACTTCCGGTCGCACTCTTCGAGGAAGACACGCCGCGCGAGGGTCGCGTTCCAACCCCAGAAGTACTCGGTCTCCTTCACATACTGCGGTGCCTTACCTGGTGCTGCGTCGAGACGCTTTTCGGTCTCCTTGACGTACCAGCCGGCGTGCGGTTCTACGGGTCCCGGTCGCGGTTTCCCTGCTGCGGCCTGAGCACGTTCCTTTTCAATCCTCGCTTCGATCTTGGTCTCGTTGTGTGTCATGCCCTTCTTCAGGGGCGAGGTGACGTGGGTCCCATCGAATGCGACGTCGATGTTCTTGCGCTTCGGTGCCCGACGCACTCGCCGGGGCTGCATGTAGAAGGTCATCTCAAGGAAGCGCGTAGTGAAGCGGTCGAGGCGCTCCATGCCGAGCTGCTCGCGGTCGAGGTCACGCTCGTCCCAGATCTTCTTGTTGATCTCGATGCTCTTCGACTTGTACCGGTCAGTTGGTGTGCGCCCGATCTCGTCGGGCGTCGTCGGCTCCTTGAACGTGGGGTAGGGGTCGTAGGTCTTCAAGAAGCGGCGGAAGGCGTTGCCGACGTTCTGCTCCCAGTTCTCGATCTTCATCAAGGACGGCTTGCTCGAAGGATGCGGCAAGTTGAGGAGCTCACGCGCGTCGTCGTCTAGGCCGCCGTAGAACAGGGAACCCAGCTCGACCATGAGTTGGGGCTGGTTGGCCATCGTGGCGAGCATCATTCCGGTGAGCAGGGCCAGCGGGGTGATCGTTGCCGGAGCGCCCCCACGTCCCGGGTGCCAACCGTCGACGCGGACGTAGTCCTCGTAGTCGTCGAGGACACCAGAGGCGAGGACTCGAGCTCGGGCGATCCAGGTGGTCTCGAAGTCGAAACGTCGGAAGCCCGAACGTGGGTCCGCGATCTCCTTGCCGCGAAGCGCGATGCCGGCAGCAAGGCGCTCGCGTGTGAGGATGTATGGGTCCCACTGCTCGACCGGTTCCTGCTTCGTGCGGCCGTCCTTCTTGACGTAGTCGGCTGCTGCACCGTTCGAGATGCCGTACTCGCTCATCGGGTCACCGCCTGGCGGCCGGCGCCGGTGATCGCAGCGAGGTTTGCCTCGATGGAGGTCGGACGGGCGTAGTGGTAGTAGCGGGCGACGGTGGGCACGTTGATGCCAGCGAGGCGTGCGATGAGGTTGTCCGGCACACCTTCATCGATGAGCTTCACAATCCATCCGGAACGGAGGCGCTGCGGGGTCAGCCGAACCTTTCCCGGGTGCGCCGTGATGAACGACGTGATGGGTCGGGGCGGGTACTCGTCGAACTCGTAACCGTGGAAGAGCAAGCCATCGCGGCTCTCGCAGGCAAGGTCGAGGACCGAAACCCATTCGCGACGGACGGGGACGCTTCGGGCGCGTTCGCCGCGCACGGAGACGAAGCGGTCGCCTTCCGCGGTGCGAGTGATGTCCTGACCTTCGACGGCGATGAGCTCTGCCGGGTTCAGACCGGCGCCTGCGCCGAGGGACAGGAGAACGGCGGCATTGCGACGGCTGAGGTCAGTCGGAAGACCCGTTCGCCAGCTGTTGAGTTCCGCGAGCTCGGCGCTGCGGTAGGGGGCTTTCGGGGGGCCGGCTTGGAGCGTGAGCCGGTGCGTCGGCTCACCCGTGAGCTTCGTGGTGAGGATGCCCAAGATGCGCGTGACGTCGAATCGCGTGGACGGAGCGAGATGGCTGAGCTCGGTGGCGACGTACTTGCTGATGAGCTTGTCGCGGAGTACTCGTTCCGGAGACAAGTCGCAGCCGGAGCGCATCCACTCCCAGATGACGAAGCGGCTCACGAAGGTCAGCAGACGGCGGGCGTTGTCGAAGGTGGTGGGTTCCGCTGCGCGCACGAGCTCGCGAACGAAGGGTCCGACGACCGCGAAGGCGGCGCGGTTCTTGTCAGGCAGGAAGTTGGTGATGGCGGTGTCGATCTCGGCGGCGATGGCTGGGGTCGGGGTCTTGCGTCGATGGGGCTTGCCAGTGGTGGCGTGCTGTACGCGGTTCGTGGTCCTGGTCACGATGGACCTATGCCGGACCACCGAGGTGAGGCGGGAGCAGAGGCGTGCTTCCGCTAGGACACGGGCTACTTCCGCTAGGACACGGGCAAAAAGCTCCGGTACCGGTCGAGTGCGGCGTAGGTCTGCAGCCCGGACTGCGCAAGGAGGGCATCGACCGCAATGTCCTGCTCGAGGCGCTGGCACAGCCAGGTTGACCGCATCCTCGCTGGCCTGATGTCGAGGTCCGTGGCGGTGCGGCGCACGAAGTCCGCCACCTGACCAGAGCTTGCTGAGTGACGTCCCGGCCTGAACGCCCAGTCGTCGGGGTCGTGCTCGTCCAGCGCTCGCTGGAGCACCGCCTGCCATTGATCGTCCACCGGAACGGTTCTGCGTCGCGCGTCGCGTACTCGAACGGTGCTGCCATCGTCCGCGACGTCTCGCCGGCGCACTGCGAGGAGTTCGCGGGTGGCAAGTCCGGCGCCGAACCCCAGCGCGAGAAGCACCGCGGCATCGCGGCGGCCGGCGTCTGTCCCGCGGGTTCTGGACCAGGAGTACAGCTCTGCCCGCTGCTTGGCGTTGTAGGGCGGGGTGGGAGTCGACCTGCCGATGCCATGAAGCGGCGTCGTCGGTAACTCGGTGACAATCACTTCGCTGACGCGGAGCAGCTTACCGCGCACCGTGTTCTTCGTCCCTCGGCTCAGTCCCGGCATGCCATTGATGACGAAGCTCTCGATGCGGCTGCGGCGAAACATCGTCTGCCGGTCCAGGTCGAGCGCCTTCGTCTGCCAACACCAGAGCACGAACGGTGTCAGGAACGAGTACAGCGACCGAGGGGCGACGCCGAGTTCCGCACTCACGTCATCCACCAACGCGGTGAGGAACGGTCCGATCGTCTCCCACCACGGCAACGCGAGCAGCGGTGTGTAGGTCGTGGGTGCGGGGGAGTCAGAGGTCACGAGCGTGGCGCCTTCCATGATGAGACCTCCGGAACGGTAGTGATCCCGACAGCGCAAGTCGTCCTGTTTCTGGCCTCGATTCAGCGCGCAACGGGATGGCAGCACGGATCACAGTCCGTCCGCGCATAGGCGTCCCGAGGCCGACATCCGGCCTCGGGAAGGAACCCCGTGCCGGAACACAACAGCGCGCTCGAGCAACTGCACGCCCAATGGAGCGAGATCGCCGCTCTACCTGCAGCCGAACTCACGAGCGACCAGCGGCGAGGCGTGAATTTCTACCTCGCCGACATCCAGCAGGGTGACAGTGCTGAACCGCACGTGCGCCGCTGGATCACCATGATCCACGAGCTGGATGGTTTCATCACTTCACATGGCCGACTGCCGCTGGCCAGCGCCGAGCGGCCTCGTCCTCGAACGTCGGAGCAGCGTCTCGTCGATCAGCTCGCGTACCAGCGGCGCCCGTCCACGCGTGCGGCGATGGTCGAGTACCAGTGCGCACGGTTGGAGGCGTTGCCACGCTTTGAGTGGGAGCCGCAGAACGAGCGTTGGGCAGCGTGGCTCGAGCAGCACCAAGCGTTTTGGGAGCGTGAGCAGCGGCCCCCTCGGCGACGAGCGACAGACCACGCGGAAGCGAGTATTGCGCGCTGGGTAGCACACCAGCGCGCGTCGCAGCGAAGGGGCACCCTCCCCGCTGATCGGAGCAGGCGACTCCTGGCAGTCAAGTTCAGAGTGCTGTAAGCCAATCGGCGCGCGGTCCGTTCCATAAAAGCCCCTTAGCTGTGGAACCATGAACGCTTCGCAGCCGAACCGGCTGCGAAGCGTTCATGGTTCCGTGATCGTCAGAAGGTGACGTGCACGCTGTCGTTCAGCGGGGCGGCGAGCACGGCGGTCAGCGTCTCCAGCGGGCTCCCGCTGGCAGAGTGATGGCGAACGCCCTTGAGGACCGTCAATCGGGTGGCGACGTCGTCTGGCAGGTGCCGGGAGACGGCGTCCCACACCTCGACAGTGCTTGCGCCGAGGAGGATGACTGTGACCTTCTCGGGGCTGTTCAAGAGCCGCAGCTCCTCCTGCAGCGGCTCGACCACATGCTTAAGGATGTCGACGTCGCCAGCAGCAATCGCTTTCAGCAGCGGTCCGGAGTCGGTCGTCGGGTAGTCCTTGACGATGTCGGTCAGGTACGCGCCTTCCACGGGTCCGCCAGCCAAGGCGTTCCGCAGGCTTCCGTCTCCGCCGTGGCCCTTGGCGTGGAAGTTCTGGAACTTCCCCAGTCCCTCCAGGCCCAGCTTCCCAGTGTTCCCACCCATGAAGAACACGTCTGACCGAAGGCGCTCCCACGGCTTGTTCTCCACGTCGAAGACGCTGAGGTCGTTCGTCGTCTTCCCCCAGATTGCCCAGCTGGAGTAGTTGCTGACGTCGCTGCCTGCGTACGCCCGGAACCCGTCATCGGTCATGGCTCCGCTGGCTCGCGTCTCCGCCAGATGCTCCGCCACAGTCAGCGTCGTCACAGTTCCACCTTTGTCGTTGGCTTTTGCTCATCTTGTCGGATCGCTACCGATAAAGCGACATTACGAGGCCCAGCCCCGCTGACGATCGCCTTCCACGACGACGGCTCGAGTGCCGAAAGGGTCGTGCCGAGAGCGAAGAAAAGGAGGGCCATCCCGGCGAGTGCGCCTTGCAACGACGCACCGACGACGATCGGTCCTCGGCCGACAAGCACCTCGGCCAGCTGGGTGGCCGCGGCCCAGTTCGCGTTGCCTTGTTCCGTGGGCAGGAGAGGTTCTCTGGGGCCGCTCACGGGTCGAGGGTACGTCTCGCTGTGCGCGTCAACCTGGTTCCCACGCGAAGGCGGCACCACGCAAACCAAGGCTCGCGGCGCTGGCCTGAACGCTAATGCTCGCAAGCCGATCGGCTACCGGGACGGTCAACGGCTGCCGGGAGTAATCTGCATCGTCGCCGCGGGCTCGACTCGAAGACGAAGAACTGTCATAGAATTCCATCGTGAGTGGACGCGAGTGGCCCCGAGTCGACGTCTCGATGAGCCAAATTCGTCGAGCAGGCAGGACCCTGCGCGATCCTGAGGCGTCGGCCGAGGAGCGCTCGGAAGCCCGCAAGCTAGCGCGCCAGTGGCGCGCAGCACACGCCTACCCGACGAACACGTGGCAGGTGCGGGTCCGCCGGTACGTCAGCCACATCCCCGAGGCTCTGGTCGCTCAGAGGATGAAGCGGCTCCCGTCAATCGAGCAGAAGCTGCGTCGATTCAGGAGCAGCCAGCTTCACACTATGCAGGACCTCGGCGGCGTTCGAGTGGTGCTGCCGAAGCTTGACGACGTTCGCGACCTAGAGCGGAAGCTCCTCGACCGCCCGAATAAGCACACCTTGCAGAGGCATGACGACTACCTCGCATCGCCGAAAGATGACGGGTACCGCTCGATTCACATCGTCTACGCGTACGGCACCGCTGACCCCGGACCTTGGGACGGCTACAGCGTCGAGATCCAACTGCGAACCAAGGCGCAGCACCTCTGGGCTACAGCGCTTGAAACAGTCGCCCTGTTCACGAATCAGAAGCTCAAGGCGGGGGCGGGGCTCGACTGGTGGCGGCGGTTCTTTGTGCTCATGAGCGCGGAGATTGCCGCCGGCGAAGGTCTCCCCCTCACACCCGGCACGCCAGCGACTTACGAGGAGCGTCGTCGCGAGCTGTGGGAGCTGGAGCAGCGATACGGAATCCAGGACCGCTTGCGAGGTTTCCAGCACGTCGTGTCCGAGGTAAGCGAGGGAGTCGAAGGTGCCCGATTCGTGCTCCTCGATCTCGACCTCCACGAGAGCATGTTGGAGACGACGGGATTCTCCAACCGCGAAGAAGCGACCCAGGCTTACGCCACGCTAGAGTCCGAGACACGCGAAGACGAGCACCGCGACGTGGTGCTCGTCGCGGTCGAGGGCATCGGAGGCCTGGCGGCCGCCTACCCCAACTACTTTGTCGACCTTGATCAGTTCATCACGCTCATCGACTACGCGATGGCCACCAAGCGGCCCGGTGAGGACAACGAGTGGGTCTGGCTCAGTCGTTGACCGCTGTCGCCTTGGGTGTCCGCTCGACGATCGGCTACTGCACGCTTCGGCACCCGCGGAAAGCCGGGGGTTCCGGGTGTCTGCGAGCAGCTCCGTTCGGTGTCGTCGCTCTCGCAGTGTTCCGTGTACTGAGCGCGTTCCAGACGCCGATTGGCTCGCGCGCGCTGAGCTCGATCGCAGCCAGCCGTAGCGTGGGCTTATGAACGACAGTCGGTCTGACCATTACCCGTTACATCCAGCCTTCGACCCTGACTTCGCCGAGTGGCTCAAGTCGGTCGAGGTCCTGCCCTCGGCCGGTTTCACGACCCGACAGGCGACAGCAGGTTCAAAAGACGCTCGTCTACTGAGATACCTGCAGGGCGTGTGTGAACCCATCACGATTCAAACAGAGCTATACAACGAAAACATGATCTCGGAGCAGCTGGTGCTCGTGGCGTTGATTGGTGAGACCCACGTCGGGTTCTGCGTCTCAAAGGCCGGCGCCGACGAGTCCGACCCGTTGTTCATTGAGCTCGTAGGAGTGGTGGAGGCAGCACGCGGCCGGGGCATCGGTAGCGCACTGATGCACGCCGCAGCAGAACAGGCTCCTGCTCGGACTATCGCCTTCGCGACCCAGTATGACAATCTGGCTGCGCGAAGCATGACCGCAAGCTTCGCGGCGTCGATCGGTGCTGAGCTTCGACGAGTGAACCTCGGAAGCTACCGCGACGAGGATCTCGGGATCAGGCGCGGTCTCGGATACCGTTCCTGGACGATTGAGCGCGCTCAACCGACGGCGGCTGGCGCGGCGACCAAGTCATAGCCGGCCGAGTCAGCTGCCCTCTGCGGCGGACCTGAAGCAGATCCGTATGAATCCGCGGACCTGCGTGTCCTGCAGGAGCGCTGAGAGCGTGGTCCCATAGCGGATCGGTTGTCGATCACGACTGGTCCTGCCTTCCTGTGGCGACCGATAGGTCGCCCCCTTTCAGCCTGGGTCGGTATTCACCGCCGCGCAGGTACCTTTTCCCAGCAACTATGTAGGCGTGTATCTGCTGCGCCGACGTCGTTATGGAACCTTCGCCGCGGCGGCGCACAATGCTAAAGAAAGCTCCCTCCACCTTGCCTCCCGCGATAGCGCCGTGCACGAGATACGGTTGCATGTCGCGGGGCTGTCTTGGTACGAGGATCGCGAGGACGCTTTCTGTCGCGGATGTCGGGAACTTTTCGATGATGAGGCTGTCGACCGCACAGTGCCCGTTCTTGACGTTCCCCGAACGTCAGCGGCAACGCCGCTCATCCCGTTACGCCGCTTCCCTTGGGACGCGGCGCCCTCGCGTTCGCCTTCGCCTTCATGGCTCCATCGTCTCTTGCCCAAGCGACGCTCCGCGTATGGGTACGGGCGACACCTTGACCAGCGACCTCGTGTCCAGTAGTCGATCGGCTACCTGCGGGTACCGGGACGCGTGACACGACCTGCGTCGTTCTGCGACCAATGAAGCCGCGGTGCCGGCGAGCTCCGTCAGCGACATGGAGCTTCAACTCGAAATGCACCACGAGTCATGCGGAGGGCACAAGCGTCCCTGCTGCGGATGAGTAGTTTCGGCAGCTGGGAACAGATGTCTACGTCAGTTCCCCTCGTCTGCTGATTCAGCGTGAAGGTCTGCGGAAGCGCTTTGCACATCGATGCGTAGCAGGTCCGCGGCGAGCATGTAGACCCAGGAGACGCACGACTCAACCTCGGCGCGAGACAGGTCCGCGTGAACTCCCTTGCTGGCGAGATCATCCAAAGACTTCAATCGTGTCCCCAACGACGCGAGGTTCGAGGCAATCAGATCCGCGTGCGTTGAACGACCTCGGCGCTCGAGAACCCAAGCCGTTAGCCGATTGCGGTAGTGATCGTCGTCCATGACCCGGGCCACGCCATCCTCCCCGGTGACCGGCGGCCCGGGCGGGTACAGTGCGTCGGCGAGAGCCTTGATTGCTCGTCGACATGAAGTTGCTGCGTGACTCGCCGACTCCCGTTCGCTTTCGCCGTGGCGGCTCTCTGCGGCTTGAATCGCTTCCAACGCCTCTGGAGCGCGGCGAGCGAGTTCAGCCTCAACAAATGCGCGACCCTGCGCGATGATGTCGGGTACAGACTCTCCCGCGATGAGTTGCGCTTCCGCCTCGAGCACGTAGGTGTAAGCCGCGTCCTTGATCCGTTCAAGCATCGAGCCTCGCTCAAAAAGGACTGGCCCCAACGTCGTCCTTGCCTTGTCGCGGTCGAGCGATGCCAGACCCGTGTCAAGCGGTGTCATGCCTGGGGTGATCGGGGTGTCGTGGATGGTGCGAAGAGCTTCGAGATTGAGCTCGAGCTCAGCGACGCCTGACGACATGATCCTTGGCTTCCCGTCGATGGTGACGGTTCGCCGTGCAACCACCGCTTCGAAGGCACTGGACCACCGGCGAGTCGCTTCCTCGGCACCTACCAGCGCAGTAAGCCGACTGAGCAGGTCCTTTCCCCGCTCCTTGATCTCATCTTCGGCGCTGATGCCATGGATCTCAACCCGCAACCAGAACTCAGCGAGAACATCTTGTCGAACCGTCGCCACCCGCAACGCGGCCCGCACGACGACACTTGCCGGGGCGTTCTTCACCACGGCGGACAGCGCCTCATCAACAGCTTTGGCAACTCGAGCAGACGCTTCCACCCCCAAACGGTATCGCCCGCGCTTGAACTTGGACGACATACGCGCTCGCAAACTAGGTCGGAGCAGCGCCCGATGACGTCCGCACTCCTCAGGTCAGCTGAGTGTGTAGGCGGCAGCAACCGTCGAGATGGCCAGTTGACCGTGTCGCCTACCTATTCTCCTGTGCGCAAAACGTGTCGATGCGCACCGCCACAACTCTTGGCTCACGCTTTCGGGTTGCTACTGTGCAGCTCGTGGCGGTCACTGAGGCACAACGCGCAGCTCTTATGCAGATGCTTGACACAGCGACGGACCTCGATCGGTGGAGGCTGAGAGCACAACGCCTGGAGGAGCCGGAACGAGGAAGCGAGCTCGCGCTGGATGATGAAGTCTTCCCGCCCATGCCGATCAGTCAGCTCGCACGGATGTCCTTGGTGGCTGCCGGTGAGCATCTTCGCCTCGCCCTTGACGCCGTCAAAGCGAAGCAGCTGTATCCGTCGTCGCATTTCACTGTGCTTCGAGGAGCGCTGGTTGGCGCGTCGCAGGCAGTCTGGATCCTGGCGCCCGAGGACCGGGCCGCTCGTCGCGAGCGCGGCTTAACGGTCCTATCTGAGATGTACGCGCAGATGGATAAGTACTACAAGTTCCTCAGCGGCACGCGACTTGAGCCTGACGATCGAGTCCGCCTCGGCGACCAGCAGTTGTGGTTGAGCGAGCGCCAGGATGACGTCGCTTCGGTCAGGTCGTCCAAGGCGGTTCTCAACCTCACGGATGTGATCGGAGTTGCTGCCGATCACGCGTTCGCAGAAACCGCAAAGCGCGAGGCGACACGTCGTGTGTGGCGCGAGATGAGCGCTGACGCTCACGTACTTGGGTGGTCACTCTTCCAGCGGACGGACTTCGGACCAGCCGATCGACGAACAGGGGTCGGCGAAGGGACAGCGCCGGGGAGTCCGGAACGAGTGGCGGAGCCGTTTCTGGCGTCATACGGGCTGCTACGGCAAGGGTGGTCGCTGTTCGATCGTCGCTGCGAAGAGCCTTCTAGCTCTTCGCGTTGACGTCCGATTGCCGGTCCTTCAACGGACGCGCCAGCCTGGCCCGCTCTTACAGCAACTTCTTCTGTCTCAGACGCCTAGTCCGGTGGTGTTCTCGATGAGGGCCCCGTATGCGAGCGTCGGTGCCGGCTCTTACTGTCGCGGTCATGGGTCGTCGTCGTTCGGATCGTTGGGTGCCCGGCTCGCCGTTCTCGCTCGAGGAGGATGTTCGTGGATCGGAGGTGCGTGAGCTGCCGGAGCCGTTGCCGGTGCACGAGTGGTTTCAGTTGCCAGACCTCCTGATTCGTCGAAGTGACGCCGAGGCGTACCGCCTGACCCGAGACGCCGTCGGGGTGGAGGCCGGCTGCGGCGAGACCAAGCTCGCCGCCTGGGTATGGCGCAGCTCGGTGAAGCACCGACGGCAAGTGGTGTGACTTCGATCTGATCGGTCGGTCTTCGTCAGCTGGGCAGGTTGTGCCGAAGATCGTAGCCGGTGTCGGCGAGAAACTGCAGCCGGTCCCGCACCTCTTGCAACGAGGCCGCGTCGTCGGCGTTGCGGTAGTCGGCACGGAGGAGCGTGTTGGCGGTAATGATGTCGTCGGTTCGATCGGTGTAGCCAGCGGCGGTGAGGGAGATCGTGGGATCGGCGGGTCGGACGAGCTCGGTGCCGGCGAAGCCGATCGTGTCGGGTTCGAAGCCGAGCGCTGGCATGTCGACTTCCTGTTCGGTGAACGCGACGAGCCGGTACGGCATCTCACGTTTGCTGATGGCGGGATAGCCGGGCCGGTCGGAGATGGCGCGGCCGGAGATGCGGCAGCCAACGCTGATAAGCCGTTTCGCCTGCTCGACGAGTGGCAGGTCAGACGTCCACCGGGTCCTGACGCCGCCCGGTCCTGGATAGCAGGCGATGGCGAAGTCGATGAGCCCACCGACCTGCCGTGACTCCCACCCGATGTCGGTGCGGTGCACGCGTTTGCCGAGGCGTGCGAGCCCGTCGTCCACCTGTCCAGCAGTCAGCCCTGCCCGCACCAGCCCTTCGAAGGTGGCGCCGTTAACCGCAAGCATCCGTGCGACGGCGAAGGTGACGTAGGTCGGTGCGGCGTCCTTCCATCGCTCCTTCGTGCCAAGGGCTTGTTTGCCGTCGAGCCAGACGCGGCGTCGGTCTACGTCGACCAGCAGCACCGTCGCGGTCTGCTCCGCAAGCGCAATCTGTGTCGCCGTCACTGTCCGCGGCGCCAGCAGGAGCAGTTCCGCGTCGTTCGGGTCTCCGTCCCGAGGTCGCTGGGTGAGTGTCGGGAGGCGTGCGCGGCGGCCGTCGGCGAGGCGGATCGTGTCGTGCGTCTCCACGATTGCGTGAAGCCCCGCGAGTTTCAGGACGGCGAGGGTGTTGGTGAGGTCGGTGGTGTCGCCGAGCCCGTACGGCATCGTGATTTGCGGTCGGCCGGCGTATGCGGCGTTGACCCATTCGAGCCCAGGCATCATCAGCTGGCCTCGTCCGGGGTATCGGGTTGGGTGAGGGCGATGAGCCAGCGAGTTTCTTGAAGGAACGGTTCCCACCCGGTGCGGGTGTCGCCATGGGCTGGTTCGCAGATGTTGCCGGTGTCGGTGCTGCGGATGATGACCTGCCGCAGCTCGGCGTTGCTGGGGTCGCGGAAGAACACGTGCCCGTGCACCCCGGTGAAGTCGTACGCGACGTTGAGGAGGAACAGGTCAGGCCGCCCGGTCATGGCCGCCACCGTCGTCCGCGGAACAGGGCGATGATCGTCGTCAGCGGCCGGCCTTCTCGCATCCAGTCCAACGGGGTCAGGGCCCGGTCGTTGACAGTGAGGAAGTCCAGGGGTGAGGTCATGAACTCCGTCATCGCTGCCGCGTCGAGAAGTGGTTGGGGTGCTGCCGCGTAGAGGACGTCGAGGCCTGGCAGCAGTGAGGAAGGGTCGCCGAACTCGGGCAGTGCGGGCTTGACGAGTTGCCAGTCGGGGATGCGTTCTTCGCCGTCGAGGTCGAAGCTCATCAGCCGGTTCGCTTCGAACAGTTCCCCGACCTCGTCGATGCTGATCTGCAGGGCCGCAGCGACTTCCGCCTCGGTGAGGGTCGTGTTGAGAAGGTTCCGGCGGATCCGGGCTTGCGTTGCCCGCCACCAGTCCTCGGGAACGTCCGCCGGACCGACCGCGGAGTGTTCGGGTTGGCGGGGGATCTGTCGGCCTTCGTCGGCGTACGCGGACAGCTGCTCGCGAGTGACTTCACCTCGGGCGTACATCCACAGCTGCGACTGCCACGGCATGTCGCCCGGGAACCCTTCCAAGTAGCCCGAGTGGATCACCGCCCGAACGGCCTTCTCTCGCTTCGCGATTTCGGAGGCGGGGATGAGGAGGGTTTGCACGATGCGATTCACCTCTCGCACCGCCGGCACGCTCAGGTCCGACAGGACCGTGTTGGTCCTGTCGTAGAGCTCGTACCCGGGCTCGACGTCAATGGGTCGGACAAGGATCTGCGCCAGGTGCGCATCCGGGTCCTCGGTGTCCTCGAGGAGCACGTGCCCCCAAAGGATCCGGTCGTTCGACAGGTGCATGGACACCAGACGCATCATCAGCAACTACCTCCAAGGGCAGGTATGAGCAGAGCGGGGTTACGGCTGCGGGAAGTCGGAGACGGTTCGGCTGATGCGGTCCGGCGTGTAGCGAAGGAGGAACCGCATGATGCGGTCCGCTTCGACCATCGCCAGAACCGTCGGGTCCTGCGCTGTCGGGTCGACGTTGGTGAGGCGGAACCACGGCGCTTCGTCGGCGTGATCGATGAGGACAACGGCCGGCTTGTCGTCTGGGTGGTCGGGGTCGGTGAACATGACGGAGCCGAAGAACCGAGTGTCGTCGTAGGCCAGCGTCAGCGACAGCAGCTGCAGCATCAGCCCACCCCGCCCTTACCGCTGCCGCTGTTAGGGTGCCAGCGGAGATCATGGGCGAGGTCTGATCGGAAGTGCAGCAGCTGCCGCAACCCGTTCAGGGCATCCGTGTTCGCGGTAACCCAGCTGTCTTGGTAGAGGACATGGGCGGTGATGAAGTCGTTCGTGCAGCACCCCTCAGCGCCGGTCAGAACGGTGATGTCCTGCGGGATGACGACCGACACCGTCGCCTCATTCGCGGTGGCGGGCTCATACCCGAGCGACGCCATGTCGGGGTGGTGGTTGAAGAATGCCGTCAGCCGGTTCGGTGGGACGATGACGCCGGACTGGTGTGCCGCCCACCGGTCCGACATCACCCCGCCCAGCGCGATGAGCTGGTCTGCTTGCTCGTCGATGGTGGTTCCGCGGCGCCAGCAGGTCCGGATTCCGCCGTAACCCGGGTACGCCGCCAACACCCAGTCGCACAGGGCAGCCCGGTCGGCTGCTTCCCACCCGATCGGCGTGTGGAACACGTTCGCCGCGAGAGCTGGCATCGCGGCACGCACGTCATCGAGCGGGATGCCGATGCGGTCCGCGATCGACTGGGAACCGCCGCCATGCAGGGCGATGCTGCGGGCGATCGCGAACACCGTCCGCCACCCAGGGGTTGCGTCCCGCTCCATGGACGACCCGTACACCTGCTTGCCGTTCGCCCAGACGCGTTGCCGTTTCCCGTTCACGACCACGAGGTCCGGGTAGCGGCGGGCGAGCGAGAGGACGCCGCCTTCGGACCCGCCGGGCAGGACGATGAGGTCCTCGGTCCGTTCGACGGGTGTGCCGTCGTCGTTGATCGTCGCGGTTGGGTTCGGGGTGGACAGGAACCCGGACCGGCCGTTCTCGAACCGGAGCCGGTCGAACGCCTCCACACGAGCGGGCATCCCCGCCGCCGCGAGCGCGACCAGCGTCTGGGTGATGTCGATCGTCCACCCGAGCCCGAACGGTAACGACAGAATCGTCTGCTGGTGTCGGATGTTCTGCACCCACTGCCGATCACTCATCAGCGCCGACCCCGCCCGGCGATGGCGGCCGAGGCGCATCGCGGCCAGCGAGCCGCGGGTCGTCTTCGGCGAGCCGCTCGAGCCCGAGCCCGGATGCGTCGAGGATGGCGTTCTCGGACTCCGAGGTGGCGACGAACGACCCGATCTGCGCGTTGACCGCGACAAGAGTCCCGATACGACTCCGCGCGTCCAACACGACCGCGGCGACCTCCTCAGCGGTGCAGTCGGACGTTAGCTCCGGCTTCGACGGATGCAGAGCCGGGAACTCGAGCTGCTGCACCGGCGGATGCCACTTCACCCCAACCCGCAGAACCCGGCCGTCAGCGTCGTTGCGGTAGAACATCGAACCGAACGGATGACCCATGTCGAGGGTGAGGTCCGCGCCGTACAGCGTCCAACCGCTGGCCGCGTACGCGGGATCCCAGCGCTGAACGGTGAGAGCGCCGAGACCCATCTTCAGGCCCGAGATCAGCGACTGGTCGTCCTGCAAGTCGGCGTAGAGGGCCTGCAGGTTCGGGGGACTCTGGTCGCGCAGGTCCGCTAGCGGGATGCGGGCCATGCCGCTGATGGCGGCGGGTTGCCGCGCACGGCGGCGCGGGTCGTTGTCGGTGTTCGGCATGCGGCTCCTTCTCGCTCGCCCACTCCGGAACTCAGCAGGGGCAGCCGCTTCGCTGCCAACAGCAGCAGCTTTGGAGTTGGGGGGACGATCCCGACCGTAGGGACGAAGCAACCGTGAGAGCCAGGGGTTCGAGCCGCTCGAGGCCAGGAACAGGAAAAGTCAGACAGCGTGCAACGACGCTGCTGCCTCGCGCTTCAGACGCTTTTTCTCGTTCCGTCGCTCGGTAGCGGCGCGCTTCTTGTCGAGGGCGATGCGGCGGGGGTCACCGAACTGGCCGGCGTTGTCGACTTGGCGGAGGGACTCTGCTCGCGCCCTGGCCCCGCACCTCCCACACTGCTCGCCAGCGAGGTGGTTCTTCGGCATGACGCTGAAGGCCCCGTGCTCGAAGCAGCGGATGCGGATGCTGGTTCGCTGGTCGACGAAGTCGACGTTCCGGTAGTCATACCGGGACCCGTGAACCTCGCGCGCTCGGTCGAGGAAGAGTTGCAAGCGGCGCGCGGCCGGTCCGCGACGCGTGGAGCAGTCGTGGCAGCCCTGCCCAGAAATCACTCGGCCCTTCACCGTTTTCGCCTTGTGGTCCTGCGGCGCCATCCGGAAGACCCCGTGCTCCGGGCAGATGATCCGCACTCGTGTCTTGACGTTGACGAACTCGTCGGGCAGCAGCGAGTAGTCGTAGCGGCCGCCGTGCTCAGCGTCCGCAGCGGCGATGAACGCGTGGCAGCGGGCCAGACGGGTGGCAGTGATGTGGTCCAAGAGGAACTCCTTGCGATGACGGAGTTCCCTCTATGCCGCCGCCGACCGCCAAGACGGGCTCGAAAGGCCGTCAGCCGCGCTTGCGGTTGCGGGGATCGGTTGCGGCTCGTCTGTCACTTGACCGCGGAACAGGAGGAAGCCCTGATCAGCGCCTCGGGTGAGCGCTGTGGATCAGGGATCCCAGATCTGCGATCACAGCTCGCCGTCGGCAGCGCGCACAGAGGGGGAGCGCACCACGAACCGGTGCCGACCACCCCCGTACGAAAGGGCCCACACCATGGCTTCCCACCAGAACCGCAACCGTCACGAGCGTCGCCGCGAGATGCAGATCGTCCTCGACTGGCTCGACCTCAACGGCCGCGGCATCGACAAGCTCTACGACCACCTCCTCGCCGGCCCGGGCGGCAAGCGGCAGTTCCGGGCCCACTACCGCGTCGAACCGTTCCTGGACGAGCCGGACGTGTTCGCGTTCCAGATCGCCACCATCCGCAAGCTCCGCACCGACGCGGACTTCCAGCGCTGCGCCGAGCAGCACTTCCTCCTCCAGTACGACCGCGACGAAGCCGCAGCCGCCGCGCTGGCTGGGTTCAACGGTGTCGCTGAGCTCCGCCGACAGCACTGGGGCGACGACCCGAACATCGTCGAGGCGGGACGGCGGCTGCTTTCGCTCCTGCGCGCCGGCGTCGCCACCCGTGAGCAGTACCGGGCCGCCGAGGACCAGTGGGGAACCACCTGGACGGACCTCACCACCTTCCACGCACACGCCACCGCAGACGCCTAAACGCAAAACTCCCCGCTGGCCCGAACGAGCCGGCATAGAGACCTCGAAGCCAGCCACACGGCAGGCGAGCACCACACTGCAGCACACGTCACGACGAGACCGCACCCTTACCCGGTCCTCGGACAGCACGCGGGAAGGTGCCCGCCCGGCCGCCCGCCAGAACGTACTCACTCCCAGCCGGCCGAAACCCGCCGGCATAGAGACACCAAGCCCAACGGAACGGGCGAGCACGACTGCCATCCGCGCACCGCAGTAGATCCATGTTGAGAGGTCGCCAGTGCGGGACAGCAGTCGTGCTCGCCCACCATCACGGCACGACACACATCAGCCTCAAATCAGAAGGAAGAGGACCATGACCGTCATCACCGCTTGCACCAACCGCCGAGCCCACCGTCACACCCTCCGCGAGCTGCGCCCCCTCGACGCGTACGCCGACTCGGTTCCGCGGAACCTCATCGACAAGTACATCGAGCTTCACGAGCAGCCCGACGCCCGCAAGCAGTACCGCGCCGCGACGGGGTACACCGGAACCCTCCGGCACCTCTTCACCTTCGTCCGGACCTACCGCCCGTTCCCGACCGCGGTCAAAGCTCACCCATTCGGGAGGGGCCTGACGTATCTCGAACCGGTGTACGAGATCTGGGACGCCCACATTGCCGCCGCGCTCGCCACACTCGAAGCCGACGAACTGGAGACCGTTCGCGAGCTCGACGTGACCGTGGACGCTCTCCAGGATCAGCACTGGCACGCCACCAGCGACGCGAAGGAGCGAGCAGAGAAGCGTCGAACGCTCGCAGCGCTCCGCGCCGGGCTCCTCACCGGCCCTTCGCTGCAGCTCGCCGTCCGACGCTGGGGAACCACCGCTTGGGAAGACCTCGCAACGTTCCGCGAGCCCGACGCCGCTCAGTCCACCGGACGGCGTCGCAACTTGACCGGGTCAACGCTCTACTCCCGGTTCCCGGGACCCAGCGTTGAAATGGGAAACCTCGCCCTCGACTTGCCCCGAGACCCGTCCATGGCCCGAAACAACAAGACGCCCGCCGGCGCCCGCCGCTAGTTGCCCCCCTCACACACCAGATCGATCACAAAGGAACCACCATGATCAACGACAACGCCAAGACCCCCATCAGCAGCAGCCCCAAGCCGGAGAACGCCGCCCAGGACTCCCGCAAGCCGAACCAGAATCACGACGCAGCTGCCCGCTCGCGGAGCAGCCAGCAGATCCTGACCACCCTCACCGAGTGGCGCCGCGCCGACAACGTCGCCCGACGCCCGAAGCGCGCCGCTGCAGCAACGCTGCCCGTACTCCAGCGAGACGGCGCTATGTACGCGCCTGCTCTGCCCCGCGACCTCGCCGTTACGTTCGACGCTACCCACGTCACGCGGCCCGACCAGGTCAGCCTGCGCCAGCACGAGGCCAAGCAGTCCCTCAGCGCGAACCCCCTGCGTTCCGGCGCGAACCACCGGATCACCGGGTGCCAGCTCCGAACCAACGCCTTGTAGTCGACCCAGACTGAACACGACGAACCCCTCCCGAACCGGGAGGGGTTCGTTGTGTTCCCACCTATCCATCGCTTCGCTGCTGCCAGCTGGCAGCCGCCGTCCACCAGCTGCCCGCCGCAACAAGCCCTACGTACTGTCCGGGCCAAATGTCGGAGGTGCCGTGCAGATTGCGTTCGTGACCGACATCATCGGCGGAACCCTCGGCCCCCTCATCAACGGCGCTGTCGGGAGCACCCAGCGGCGGCGAGACGACGAACGTCAGCGCCGTCGCGCGGCGGCAGCTGAACTCCTCGCGTGGATGGTGCCGATGGTCGAGCAGCTGCATCGCCTGCGCGACCGTCGCGACACCTCGTTCTGGGTCGAGCACATCCCGATCGCGTACCGCAGCCTGGACGCGGTGAAAGTCCGGCTCCCACGTCAATGGCGACACCTCAAGCGGTCGACGCGCGCTTGCCTCGGTGAAGCGCTCGGCAACGGGCTCATTTTTCTCGATACCGGGGACGACGTCCTCAGTGACACGATCGACTACAGCGCCCGGTGGTCGAGCAACGCCGCCGACTACCTCGCTCTGTGCCTCTCGCGGATCCGCGAGTGGGAGAACGACTGGAGTGAACGCTCCGCGCAGCGGATATCGATCCCGGACTTCGACGACTGGCTGCGCATCACCGAGCGGCACCCGACGTACTGACTCCTGCCCGGCAGCGCCGTGAGCAAAGGGCTTGAGATCTTTACGACGTTCTGGCGGGTGCGACGTCCCCATGGTGCACGGGTCCTGGCCGGAGTTCCGAGGCGCTATCCTGCACAGCAGATTCCACTGAGGAGGGGCTGTGGCCGTAAACGACTACGAACAACGATTTGCGCTCGAGCCCGAACTGCGGGGCGGGAATGCGGATCTGTTCTCGCTCCGTATCGGGTCGGTCAGCGTCCGAGGCGGTACATCGGTCCCGATCTCCACGACCGGTGTCACAGTCGTGGTTGGGGGAAACAATGCGGGCAAGTCAACGCTGCTGCGCCAGATGCATGCGTCTTTGGTCGCTGGGTGGGGCGCGACGGTGCTGCCGCAGCCGTACCTGTTGACCTCGCAGGAGCTGCTCCTGGGCGGCACGCAGGCGGACGCGCACGCCTGGTTTGCCGCGGATGCATACGCCAGCGATACCGGCTACGTCCGCGGCAGCGTCAACGTGACTCCGCAAGAAGTCAACCTCGCCTACACGTTCACGCCGAGGGCGCACCTTTCGAACTTCGGCGCCTCGCTTGCATTGATGCCGAACGCCCGAACCCGTTTCGAAGCGATCCGTGCGGTCCCGCGCCGCTCAAACATCAGCGACCCGCCGAACCTCGACCTGCACTACTTCGAGGAAGAGACGGAGCTGATGCGCTCCCTCAACACGTATACGAAGGACATCTTCGGTACCGGAGTCACTCTCGACTGGTTGAGCGGCAACGTCATCCTCCGATACGGCGAAACCACGGTGATACCCAATTTCGAGGATCTCACACCGTACCGGGAAAACATGGCCAAGCTGCCGCCGGTGGAGTCGCAAGGTGACGGTGTCGGTTCAACACTTGGACTGCTGGTCCCACTCATCGCTGGTCGGAATCAAATCTCATTCGTCGATGAGCCGGAGGCATTCCTGCATCCGCCGCAGGCATTCAAGCTCGGTCGCATCGTCGCGGAGATCACTGCCGAACGGCGCAGCCAGCTCATCGTCGCCACACACGACCGAAACTTCGTCGCCGGTGTCCTGTCCTTGCAGGGTGCCGATCGAACTGTCATCCGGCTCGACAGGAGCGGGGACACGACCACCGCGCACCGCGTCGACCCCGCGGAACTCGCGAAAGCGTGGACGAGTCCACTGCTTCGGCATAGCAACATCCTCGACGGGCTCTTCCACCGGGCCGTCGTCATCGCCGAGAACGAACGCGACTGCCTGTTCTACGCGGCAGCGCTCGATGAAGCCGCTCCGCTACCCGACGGGTTGCTGCCGAACGACGTCCTATTCGTATCGGCGCACGGCAAGGGCGGGGCGACGGAGATCGCCTCGATCCTTCACGCCGCGAGGGTACCGGTACTCGCCGCGTTGGACATCGATGCGTTGAAGGAAAAAAGCACTCTCAAGACGCTTGTCGAAGCGATGGGTGCAACGTGGACCACCGACATCGATAAGGACTACGAAAAAGCCACAGCCGAGTTCCGACAAGCTCGAAAGCCGGTGACGAAGGGCGATGTGCAGCTTGCTGTGGACGGTGTTCTCGGCGAAGCACCCGACGCGGCTTACACCGGCGCCACGCGTCGGGCGGTCACACGCGCTTTGGCAGCCGACGACCCGTGGGCGGACGTGAAGCGATACGGCATGAACGGCTTCCGCGCCGACCGTCAGGCAGCGGACCGGCTCGTGACGGCGCTCGCGTCGGAGGGCGTCGTCTTAGTCCCCGTCGGCGAACTAGAGGGGTTCGCGCCAAGTCTCGGCGTCAAGAAGGGGCCGGAGTGGCTGCCGGCAGCGCTGGCTGCCGACGCGCACAAGGATCCTGCCTCATCGGCGTTCGCGGCGCAGCTCGCCGCGGCGGTGATCGCACGGGAGAAAGCCTTGCTGTAACGACGCATGGGCAGACGGGAGCGGCGCCGCCGGAACCGGGCCGTGGACGCCAAGCACTCCTGTCGACAAGACCCATCGCATTGACGACGGCGGATCGACATCGCTCCAGCAGCGGACAGGATACTCAGGTCAGGAGTCAACTGAACCTGCAACAGTCCCGAGAGCGCGAACCGACCGATGCGGCTCGACATCGACGCACTCACCATCGTTGTCGACGAGGTATACGGGCCCGTCGAGCTCGCTGGGTTCGGTAGCGGCGCGAACTGGGTAGGGGATCGACGGAAAATGCGAGGATTTGTTCGTGGGCACAGAGATCACGTTGTCGCTCAACGGCGTCGACATCGACTATGGCAAAAACCGCTACTGGAAGAACCATCATTGGCTATTCCCGCCGGGGAGTCTCACCGACATCACGTATCGATACGCGAACGACGAGGTTGAAACGAAGCCCGGCTTCCAGACCACCCTGAACGAGGCCGGCTTTCGACTCCGCCACCTCGGTTACTCCCTTCAAGAGACGGAGACCAAGTTCGACGCCGCGGTGAGCCGATGGAATCGGACAGCGGACCTCCAGCTCACCTTCGAGGACTTCCGTGCTGCTCTCACCAGCATCGACTTCGGCACGCTCACCCCAGCGGACCTGGCGCCGATCATCTGGGACTTCCGCGTTTACGTGAGGAGCCTGCTCTCGGCTTGGGATACGAATGAGGCAGGGCTCGAAGAATTCATCGCAAGCCTCGACTTCGCAATCACCCTCCGAACGCTCGCCGACCGCCCAGCAAACGGCCCGCTCGCGCTCCGATGGCACCATCAAGACTTGGTCGAGAGCGGCTGGGTATCCGTCGATGACCTGACCGACATCGACCGGCAAGCGTTGATCATCGGCCACACCATGTTCTACGGGCGCCTGCAAGACCACGCCGCCAAACCGACCGTGAAGGGGTTCGACTCCTGGCTCACAGGCTACGGATTGCCCAAGGCGACGCCGTACGTGAAGGTCAACCCGGACGGCACATTGACCCCAGAGGTGACGACCCTTCCCACCGCGGTCCGCAACATGATCCATCACCCGGAGAACCCTAATAACGTGCTGTCGGATGCGGATCTGCATGACAGCGTCGAGAGTCTTCTGCGAGTCGTGATGGCCCTTCCAACTCCGCTTCCCGGGCTCACCTAGCACCGCGTGTCGTCGTGAACGTCCCCTCGCGGGTGCTGCGACTCTGGTTAGATCAGCCTCGATGCCCGGGCCTGACTACGAACTCCACAAGCTCGGCTGGCGAGCCTTCCAAGACCTCTGCGCTGTCGTTCTCCAGGAGACCCTGGGGCAGACCTTCACCGCGTTCGCAGACACGAACGACGCCGGTCAAGATGGGGCCTTTCATGGCCTGTGGGCGGCGCCTGGAGACCACGCGGTCACGGAACTCGAAGACTTTGTCACGACCGCGATGCCCGTCGTCGTGCAATGCAAGTTCAGCGTCGAGCCGTCAGGGACGCTGTCGCCGGGAGACCTTGAAGACGAACTCGCCAAGATCGAAGCGTTGCACGCTCGTGGGCTCTGCGACGGCTACATGGTGTTGACTAACCTGCGCGTCACCGGCCGGACACAGGCTTGGTTTGCGGAGGAAGTGCGCGAGCGTGGCCCCAAGGTTGCGGCGATTCTTCCCGGCGGCTGGATCTGCACGCAGATCGAGATAAACTGGAACCTGCGTCGGTACGTACCGCGTGTCTATGGGCTCGGCGACCTCACGGGCATCCTGGACGAGCGCAGGATGCGCCAAGCTCGCGCACTTCTCACAAGCTTGACCCGAGAACTGGAAACCTTCGTCCCTACCGGCGCGTACCGAGGCGCAAGTGACGCCATCACCGAGCACGGGTTCGTATTGCTGCTTGGCGAACCTGCCAGCGGGAAGTCGACCATCGCAGCGATGCTCTGCATGACTGCGCTCGACAACTGGCAGTGCGATGTGATGCGCGTCGATGGCCCTGATGAGCTCCTCGCACACTGGAACCCCGACGACCCCCGGCAGATGTTCTGGGTCGACGACGCTTTCGGCAGCATCCGACACGAACCGCACCTAACCGACGCCTGGGTACGACGGATGCCCGAGGTCATGGCGGCAGTCGATCACGGCGCTCGCGTGCTGATGACGAGCCGCGACTACATCTACCGTGAAGCGCGTCCGAGGATGAAGGAGTACGCCTTCCCCCGGCTGAAAGAGCATCAGGTTGTCATCGACATCACTGCCCTGAGCCTCTCCGAGAAGGAGCAGATGCTCTACAACCACTTGAAGGCAGGCGATCAGGCGGCCGGGGTATTGGACGAGTGGCGACCACACCTGCGCGCGATCGCGGCCGCAACTCGATTCCAGCCGGAGGTGGCGCGACGTCTGTCCTTGCAGGACTTCGTACCCGCCTCCGGGCTGAAGGGCGAGGCCGCGCTGGTGTCATACTTCGAGCATCCGAATGAGTTTCTGGTCGACGTGCTCGACGGCCTCGACCCAGCGCAGCGCGCAGCACTCGCAGCGGTCTACCTCTCGGGCGGAGACCTCCTAGCGCCATTCGCGCCAGACGAACGGCTGATAGGAGCGGTGACGGCTCTGGGCGCAACGGTCGCCGAGACAGCCCGCGCCTTCTCGGCCATTGAAGGCACCTTCCTGTCCCAAAACGTGAGAGCGGACGGAAACACTGTCTGGCGCCTCCACCACCCGACGATCAGAGAAGGCTTCGCTGCCTCCGTTGCCCGTGACATCTCCACGCTGTCGGTCTATCTCGAAGGCATGACGGTCGATGAGCTCGTTTCCCAACTCGACTGCGGCGGCCCGAACCAGCGGGGGACGCTGGTTCAAGTTCCACCCCCCATGTATCGGCTGATTGTCCCGCGCATCCCTGTCCCCGAACGGCGGGAGTGGTCGAGAGGCCCCCGAGCGTGGTTCCTACAAACACGGTGTTCCGACGAATTCCTGCGCATGTGGGCGGATGCGCACCAGGACGCGCTACCCGGCATGGCCGAGTTCGGGATGATGGTGGACGCAATGTGGGAGCCCGCTGTCCTAAGCCGATTGAATGAAGCGGCGGCCTTGCCCGAAGAGGTGCGCCGCAAAGCGGTCGAGCGCATCGTCGACTACAGCATCAACGACCTGGACCCGGCTTGGGCAGACCCATCCCTCGCCGGTCTCCTCACCGCACAAGAACGCGCAGACCTGCACAGGCGAGTTGAAGAAGACGTGCTGCCAGAGCTGGAGCAGCGCATCGACACTCATGTTGACTCGATCATCAGCGACTTGACCAAGGAACAGCTTTACCAAACTCCACGCGACTACGTCGCCGCCATTCGAAGCGCCTTCCCCGAGAGTCCGGACGTTCTCGCACTTTGCGACCGCGCAGAAGAACACATCAACAACCGTGCGTTCAGCGACGAGGACGAAGACGAGCTGCCCGCTGAGAGCTCGGGATTGGCGGCGCCGGCTCGACCTGCCTTCAGTGAGATCTCCAGCCAGCGCGATCCATTCGAGGACGTCGCCGCCGGCCACTGAGCGACAGCGTCGCCGCCGAGGCGCACCTGATCGTGGTTTGGAGTCTGGTGTGCAACCGCATTGGGCGCGGCATCGTCGACCGTGTCGGACCACATGGTTAGCGTTGGGACAACGGATGAGCGCCCGCTGCGGCGCAGAGGAGATCGCGAGCAGGTCATGAGGGACACCATCGGCGCGGGCCGTCAAGACCGATCACTGCTGATGCGCCGCGGGAGGGCTGCGCCTGATGACTACACCGACTGAAGCCGAAGTCGCAGAGTCGGCTGAGCCAGCCGAGCTCATTGACCCGCGGGCACAACTCGCCGAGTGGGCGAACGCCAACGACGAGTGGGTGCGCCTGCTTGTAGCCGAAGTGATCGCCACCGGACGCCCGGTCGAAACCTCCGTGGTCGACAAGGCCTACCTGCTGTTCCGACAGGAGAAGGCGCTCGACAAGCGGGAGCTTCCAGCCGTTCCACTGCTCAACATCGAGGCTCGCCAGGACGAGTCGGCACCACCCCTGTCGCTGACCCGGCTCTCCGAGGTACGTGGTGTCAACGCGCTGGTGGCGGGTGTAGTGATCGAGCCCCACGAGGGCCTGACGATCCTCTACGGGGAGAACGGAACCGGTAAGACGGGCTACTCCCGCATCTTCAAGGCTCTGGCCAACAGCCGTACCGCCGACACGATCCTCGGCAACATCGATGCCGACACCTCGGAAGCACAGTCCGCCAAACTTGAGTTCAGGCTCGGTGACGACGCTCAGACTCTGATCTGGACGGGCGAACTGGGGGTGTCGCCGTTCACACGCATGTCAATCTTCGACAGCCCCGCCGTGCGTACTCACGTCGACGAGGACCTTGACTACGTCTACACCCCGGCCTCGCTGGCCCTGTTCAACGACGTCACGACTGCGATCCAGGCAGTAGCAGCTCAAATTGATGCGGCGATCTCTGAGCTTGGTTCGAGCGGCTCGGCATTGCTCTCCAGATTCCAACGCGGTTCGGCCATCTATCCGCTGATCGAGACCCTCGGTGCTTCCACTGAGCTTGCCGACCTCAAGGCCAAGGCCAAGAGCGGGGATGACGTCGATCAAGAGCTCGATGCTCTGACCCAGGGCGTTGCGGCTCTGCGCGCCAACACCATGGGTGCCCAGATAAGCGGTCTCAAGAGCGAGCAGCGAGTTCTGTCAGAGGCAGCGACCACGGCCGAAGCTCTGCTGGGCTTCGAACAGGCCAAGTACAACGACGCACTGGCAAGGCGCGCGCAGCTCACGACCGATTTCGAGACCTTCCGCCGCGAGCTTTTCGCCGCCGCGGACCTGCCTGCTGAGCCCGACAACACCTGGGACGACTTCGTCGAGGCCGGCGAGACGTACCGCCAGCATCTTGTCGAGGTTGAGGCGCATGATCCAGACCGCTGCCTCTATTGCCGCCAGCCTCTGCTCGATCCCGCGCGTGATCTGCTCACTCGCTACTCGACGTACCTTGAGGACAAAATCTCCGCCGACATCCGTATCACCGACACCACGCTCGATGGCTACAGGCAACAAGCTGCCGCGCTCCAAGGCAACGAGATGGCGTCGTTCATCCAGCAATACAAGGACGCCGATCCAAGCGAGCGCCCAACCTACTTCACTCAGGTTGAAGCGATCGAAGACGCACGAAGCACCGCCACCACGGCAGTGGCCGCCAGCCAACCAGCTAGCATCGAAATCGCCGATCTTGTGGCCGAGCCTCGCGCCGAGGTCGACACTGCGCTGACCACCGTGGGCAACAGCATCACGGACCTGGAAGCCTTGCAGAAGGGCCGAACCGAGGCGCTGGCTGAGAAGCAAGCAGAGCTGCTCGAACTCAAGGACGCCATCGAGTTGGGTAAGTCCTGGGCGGTGATCGAGACACAGGTCAAAAGCGCCAAGGAGGCCGATCGCCTCAAGACGCTCAAGCGCCCGCTGCCTGGCCTCGGCCGCTCCGTGACCGCGCTCGCCAAGACCGCCAGCGACAAGCTGATTAACCAGAGCTTTGATGCGCTGTTCCTCGAGGAGTGCGAAGCCCTCCGTACCCCGTCCCTCAAGGTTCAGTTCGTCGGGCGAGAGGGCAAGGCGCAGCGCCGCAAGGTGCTGAGCGGTAAGCACAAGCCGTCCAAGGTGCTGTCCGAGGGCGAACAGAAAGTCCTAGCGCTCGCAGATTTCCTCGCCGAGGCTCGCCTCGCAGGCATCACGGCGCCTGTGATCTTCGACGACCCGGTATCCAGCCTTGACCACCGTCGGATCAGGGAAGTTGCCCAGCGCATCGCCCGCCTGGCCGACGACAACCAAGTCATCGTCTTTACCCACGACATCCTGTTCACCACGACGCTCCTCGCCCTGTTTGAGAAGTCCAAGCGGTGCGCCTACTTCCAGATCACTGACGAGAGCGGTAAGGGCAAGGTGTCCCGCGCCACAGGACCGCGCATCGACTCCTTGAGTGCGATCAAGGGGCGGCTCAACAGCGCCATCCAAGCCGCCAAGCAGTTAGACGGCGAAGCCCGGGATGCACTGGTCCACACCGGCTACAGCCATCTTCGTTCCTGGTGCGAGGTCTTCACGGAGGACGAGCTACTCAAGGGCGTCACCCGCCGATATCAGGCCAACGTTCAGATGACGACGCTCGGCAACATCAACGTCGACAAGCTCGGCGAGATCATCCCAAAGGTCAGCGGGATCTTCGAGGAAGCCTGTCGGTACATCGACGCCCACTCCCAAGCCCTCATCACTCAGGGTGTCAGCCCCACTCTCGCCGGACTCGAACAACACTGGGCCGAGCTTCAGGAACTTAAGAAGCTGAACGAAGGCAAGGCGGCGTGAGCCTGTTGATGTTCATGTAGCGGGACGTCCGCCCTGATTCCCGGCAGGTGCGCTTGCGACAGATACGCCGCCGCACGACGCGGCACCTCGACTTCCTGCTCGAGGAGACGGTTGCACTGACGCAACTCGCGGATCTCAGCATCTCGACCACCAGCAGCGGCGCACCGGTGTCAACGGCTGTCTTCTCGGCGCGCGAGTGGGCGAGCCACTTCGCGAGGGTCATTCGGTGGACTCCGAAGTCGCCAGCGATGCGCTTGATCGACACGCTGGGTTCGCGGTTCTCCGCGACACGCACGACGTCATCGCGGAACTCCTCCGATGGGGGTTGGGCACGATCGCGTCCTCCAGGCCCAACGTCCCGGGCAAGCCAGATCAGATGTCACCTATGCGTGCAGCAGACCCCTCAGCAGTCCCGACATCTCGTCAATGATCATGGGGGCCGGGATCGCATCGATGGCGTGGGTCACGGTGCTGCGCGTATTGCGCAGACAGTGGTTAGGCGACGACGAGCGACCGGCTGGTGCGGTTCGAAGACTCCGACTGATGCGGAGCGGGCGCGATCGCTCACGGTTTAGGCTCCTTCGGTGCGTCCGGATCGACGTCACGGCAGCATGGCGCCTTCCACACTGCTCCGCAAAGTACCCGGTCAGAGAGGGGTTCTCGGGCACGCTGCCCGTGCCAGAGGATACGGTCGGGGTGGTCAGAGGATATGGCCTCGTCCGACCCCTCCGTCCGCCGCGCGACCTCAAGGATCTAGAGGTTGTTAAGACAGCCCACCGAAGGGTGTTCTGACACACCCGACGACGAAGAGAGGCCCGCAGCCGGATGGCTGCGGGCCTCTCTTCGTTGTTCTGGGTCGTGCAGGTTCGACCGACGTGTTCGCGCGACGACCTCGTGACAACAGTCACATCGAGTCGGCGACATCCGGCACTGGGGCGGCCTGCGGCGGATTCCTACGCTTGCCCTACGGTTCGAAGACCGCCGCACCGCTCCCGATCGGATGAGCGGCGGCCGACACGGTCGAGCCGGAGGGAGAAGAGGCATCATGCGATCCACGAAGAGCGCTCGGCCTGCACCGACGGACGACCGTGCGACCGAGCCGTCGGGCGCGTCCCGAACCGTCGGGAGCACCCCGGCGGTCACCGTCGACGGGGTCGGGTTCCGGTACCCCCAGGCAACTGAGCCTGCACTTCGCGACGTGTCGTTCACCGTCGAACCCGGCACGGTCGTTGCTCTTCTCGGTCCCAACGGGGCGGGGAAATCGACGCTGGTCAGCCTGTTGATCGGGCTGAACGTCCCCGACTCCGGCGCGGTTCGCATCTTTGACCGCGCTCCACGGGAAGCCCTGCGGCACGGGGACATCGGTACGATGCTGCAGTCGTCGGGCATCGCGGAGTTCGTCACCGTGCGGGACCTCGTCGCCTTCATCGGTCGCCAGTACCGGAACCCCATGTCGGTGGACGAAGCGCTCGCCGCCGCCGGCCTCCGATCGTTGGCGCGGCGTCGGGTCGAGAAGCTCTCCGGCGGCGAGCGGCAGCGGGTCCGGTTCGCGCTCACGCTCATCGGGCGGTCGCGACTGCTGGTGCTCGACGAGCCGACCAACGAGATGGACGTCGCGACTCGGCACAGCTTCTGGGCCACCGTCCGCGCCGCCGCGGTCGAACGTGGTGCAACTGTGTTCTTCACCACCCACCACATGGCTGAGGTGGACGCTGCCGCTGACCGGGTCATCGTGGTGGGCAACGGTCGGATCCTCGCAGATGAGACCCCTGATGACCTCCGACGCCGAGCGGGTACGCCGACGGTACGGTTCCGCTGGTCAGGTGAACCCGACCTGGACTTCCTCGAGCACCTCTCTGCCGTCCTCGACTTCGAACCCGGTGAGGACGTGCAGATCCTGCACACCGATCATCCCGATCGGACGCTGCGGGAACTCATCGGATCGGTACCGTCGGCTGTCGACATCTCGGTCACGGAGGCATCGCTCGACAGCGCCTACCTCGCGCTCATCGACGACGACGCAAGCGCGCTCGCCGCCACGGAGAACGGAATCCGCTGATGCTCTCGTACACCCGGTTCGAACTGCTGCGGACCCTGCGCAACCCGCGGTTCCTCGTGATGACGCTGCTCTTCCCGGTGCTCATCAACGTCGCCTTCGTCCAGCTCGACGCGGCGCGCTACTCGGCTGCCGAGCTGCAGACCTTCGCCACTACCTACATGATGGACATGGCAGCGTTCGCGACCGTGTCGGCGTGCCTCTCCACAGCCGGGAACCGTCTGGCGCAGGAACGCAGCAGCGGATGGTTCTCGTACCTCACGCTCACGCCGCTGCGCCCGATCGACATCGTCGGCGGCAAGATCCTCGCAGCCATCGGCGTCGGAGTGCCCGCCGTCCTCGCGGTCTTCGCCTCGGGCGTCCTCATCAACGGTGTCCGTGTGAACGCGCTGCTGTTGCTCGCCGCGCTCGGGATCGTCATCCTCGGGTCGGTGGCGTTCGCTGCGCTCGGAACGGTCATCGGTCTCATCACGACCGGAGAGACCGCGTACGCCGCGAGCATGATCGGCCTGATGTTCTTCGCCATCGTGGGCGGTCTGTGGATGCCACGAGAGTCCATGCCCGACTGGCTCGGGGCCGTGACCGAACTGACGCCGTCGTACCAGATCGCGCACACCGGGTCGGGCCTGGTGTCGGGTACGCCTGGGCACATCGTCGAGGCCGTGCTCGTGTTCTGCGCCTGGGCGGTCGCCTTCATCGTGCCGGCCCTGCTCGCGTACCGGCGTTCTGCGGTGGCGACGCGGTGAGTCCTGAGACGGCCGGTTCACGCAGGTCTAGCGATCCAGGAGCATCTGACGGGACCGACCGCCACCACACTCCGACCGGGGGAGCACGACGCGACCGCATCGCGCGGCGCGTCGTGCTCTTCGGCCTGCCCTGGCTGCTGATCCCCCTGACGTTCGTCACCTCTGGTCCGACCGGAGGCGTCGTCGTCGAAGTCATCACGATCGTCGCCATGGGCGCACTGTGGGCGGTGCTCGTGCTCCGGACCTCGCTCAACCGAGTCCAGCGGTGGTCGGGTGTGGGGACCCTCACTGTGGCGGCCATCGTCATCGACGCCCTGCTCGGACCCGGTTGGGGCGTCGTCGCAGTGTTCGCGACGACTGCGGCCGCGTGGGTGCTCTCCCGGCGACCGGCGCTCATCGTGATCGGCACGGCCGGTGGCATCTCCTTCCTGGGCGTCCTCCGCGAGGGCGCGATGGGTGGCAAGCTGCTCGATCTCGTGATCCCGGTCGTCATCGGACTTGGGATGATCGCGCTCGTGGAGTTCCTCGACCTGACCGACCTCGTGCGACGCCAGCAGGAAGAGCTCCGGGCGCTGGCGGTGCTCTCCGAGCGCAGCCGCATCGCACGTGATCTGCACGATTCGATCGGCCACTCGCTCATGGCGGTGCTCGTCCAGGTCCGGCTCGTCCGCGCGCAAGCCGCTGGGATCGAGGACGATCGCATCCCTGATCTCCTCCAGTCGCTGAGATCCATCGAGTCCTCGGTGCGCGAGGCCTCGGGGGACGTACGACGCACCATCGCCGACTATCGGTCCTTCGACGTGTTCACCATGCTCGAATCGGTCCCGTCGACGTTGCGGGCGGCGAACGTGGGCGTGCAACTGCATCTGCAACCCGAGGCGATGGCGGTGCTCCGCGAGCATGCTCCGATCGCAGATGCCCTCGGCTGGGTGCTGCGTGAAGGTGCGACGAACGTCCTCCGGCACAGTTCCGCTCGGTCGGCGAACATCGTGATCCGCGAGCACAAGGCCGCCGTCGGTGCGGTCGAGTTCGTCCTGGTCAACGACGGTGTCCGGCCAGGAAGCTCGTTGGACGTCCCTGGCGGCGGAGCCGGCATCGCCGGGATGCGTACCCGGGTGGAGCGGATCGGTGGAACGCTCATGGTGGAACCGTCCGACGACTCGTTCACGCTCACGGTTCGCATCCCACTGACGACGGAGGAAGCCGCAGACCATGTCCGCTGAGACCAGCACGCCAATCAGGGTCGTCATCGCCGACGACCAGACGCTGATCGCCGATGCACTCGCGTCGTTGCTCGCCATGGATCCCTGCATCGACGTCGTGGGAGTGGGACACGACGGCGACGAGGCGTGGCAGCTCGTGGTCGAGCAGCGGCCGGACGTGGCGCTTCTCGATGTCGAGATGCCCCGCCGCTCCGGTCTCGACGTGGCTGCGCAGATCCACCGTGACCAGCCGACGTGCAAGGTCGTCATGCTGACCACGTTCGCGCGGCCGGGCCTGTTGACGCAGTCGCTCGCCGCCCACGTGAGCGGTTTCCTCGTGAAGGACTCCGACGTGGACGAGGTCGTCGATGCCATCCACAAGGTGCGGGCAGGGGAGCGGGTGGTCGACAGCGCCCTCGCCCTTGCCGCACTCATGTCGCCGCCGAACCCGCTGACGGATCGTGAGCGGGAGGCACTCCGGGCGGCGAAGGACGGCGCTCCACTGAAGGAAGTGGCCGACGGTCTGTTCCTCGCGCCGGGTACGGTGCGGAACTACCTGTCCTCAGCGATCGCGAAGGTCGGGGCGCGATCCCGCATCGAGGCTGCGGGCATCGCGCAGGAGAACGGATGGCTCTGAGCGTCACGGCGCCGCCGGAGGCGGCATCCGGTGACCGAGCGGGCTGCGTGGAGCTGTCCGTTGCGGCTTCGGAACGCAGCCGCTGACGGACGGGAGGCCCGGTGCCAGGTGGCACCGTCCCTCCAGGCCGCCGTCACCCTTCAAGACATTTTCCTGCTCGAAGATGGTTCACGGGCGGTGTCCAACGCGCAGCTCGTCGCCGCCGCGTCCGCGATCGTCCAGGGATCGGAGGGGGAGCTGAGCACACTGAGCGGGTGAGGTTCGAGAGTCTCTGGAGGCCTGAGTTCGGCGATCCATCTGGCTGAGCGGTTGGCTCGGGACCCTGCCGCCCCTCCTCTTCGCGGCCTCCGGGTTCATCGCGCCGCGGATCGCCCGAGGACTCGGTCTCGACCGCGGCATCGTCCTTGCATCGCTGCTCATCACCGCTGGTCACCTCCTTCGAGCGTTCGCTCCGGGGATCGCGGTCCTGATCATCGGCAGTGTCATCGCGTTCGCCGGCACGGGGATCGGGAACGTACTCCTGCCCTCGATCGTCCGTCGGTACTTCCCGGACCGGGTTGCGCTGCTGACCGCGGTGTACGCCTGCGTCGTCGGCGTGAGCACGGCCGTACCCGCTGCCCTCGCAGCCCCCTTGGCGGAGCAGTCCGGCTGGCGGTTCTCACTCGGCATCTGGTCCCTGACCTCGATCGGCGCGCTCGTCCCGTGGGTCGTCGTCATCATGCGAGAACGACGCCAGCGGGCGGCGGACCCGGTCACCGTTGACGTCGCGTCCCCATCGGTCGTCATCGGCTTGTGGCGGTCTCGTGTGGCCCTGTCGATCACCCTGGCGTTCTCGACCAGCACGATCCTGACCTACGCCAGCTTCGCGTGGCTGCCTGACATGCTCGGGGACCTCGCGGGCACGACGCCGACCGAGGGTGGGGTGCTGCTCGCTGTCACCGGCCTCGTCAGCGTGCCCGGCGCGCTCCTCGCACCGCTCCTCGTCGCACGGTTCCGCAACGTCGGCTGGCTGATCGCGGTCGGCGTCGTCAGCTTCGTGCTCGGCTACCTCGGCCTGCTCGTCGTGCCCACACCGCTGACGCTGCTCTGGGTGCTGCTCGTCGGCCTGGGATCGATCCTCTTCCCGGTCTGCCTCGTCCTCATCAACGCCCGCACCGGCACCGCGGCCGGCACCGTCGCACTCAGTGGCTTCGCCCAGGGCATCGCGTACGCGCTCGGTGCCCTCGGCCCGCTGCTCGTCGGCCTCCTCCACGACGTCTCGGGTACGTGGACCCTGCCACTGCTGTTCCTGATCGCGATCGCCCTGCTCGCCATCGTCCCGGCGATCACCCTCGCCAGGCCGGGGCTCGTGGAGGACGAGCTCGCCCGGTAGTGCAGACCGCGCGCAGCATCCACGCGGAGAACGTCTCCGAAGGATGGAGTCGCGCTCTCTCGGAGGGTCAGACCGTGGCAGGCACAGACGCTGGCTGGAGGGTGAACGCGCGCCGGCGCACGATGTACTCCTGCACGGCGATCATCACAGCGACGACGACGAGCACCTGGCCGAAGCCGGACGCGCTCTGGTAGCCGTGGTACCCGGCGAAGACGGTGAGGCCCACCTTCGATGCGACCAATGCGATGAACAACCCGACAGTCACGACGGTGCCCTGGCTCATCCGATGCCCGTCCGCGTCGATCCAGACACGGGTGAGGTATCCACGCGCCAGGCCCACGATCAAGCTGAGGACGGCACCGGACCCCAGGAGCAGCCACGCGGCGGCTCCGGTCGGCACTGCAAGACCGCCCGTCACGGCTCCGATGGCTGCGTAGACGATCGCGATCAGGAACACGCCCATTCCCCTCTTCACCTCGCTCCGCTGGGTCTGCTTGTAGACGGAGAAAGCCATGAGGGCGATGGCGACGACGATCTCGACGATCTGTGTTCTTTCCATCCTTCGATGTTTGTCTCTGGCTGCGCCTCGCTCCACCATCCCAGGGTGGTGCGGCGGGTGGTGAAACGGGTGGTGAGACGGGTGGAACCTGACGCAGGAGCTGTGCTGTCGGAGTGGTGACGGGGTCAGCTCGTGTGGGCGACCTTGTGCAGGACGTCGAGCGCGGCATCGATGGCGGCTTCGAGGGGCCAGGACGACTTCTCCGGCTGGCTCAGGATGAGCCCCCCTTGGAGGGCGGCGAGGATGGCAACGGCGATCCGTTGCGGGTCGGCATCGGATTCGACCTCGCCGGCGCTCTGCATCTTGGCGACCCCCGAGGCGAGCGACAGCCGCCAGCTCGTCATGCTGTCGGTGATGACCTGAGCCAGTTCGGGATCCGTCATGGCTGCCTGCGTCGCCATCGAACCGATCGGGCAGGCCCACCGGCCGAGACCGATGTAGTAGTCGACCAGGGCGTCGCGCCAGGCGTGCCACGACTCCCAGCTCGAGAGGTCGTCGATGTACGGCTTCTGCGCGGCGAGGAGCTCGCCGCCCTCCCAGATGGCGACTTCACGGACGAGTTCGGCCTTGCCGCCGGGGAAGTAATGGAAGAGCTGGCTCTTGCTCGTGAGCGTCGCCGCACGAACGGTGTCGAGAGTGGTGCCGCCGATGCCGGAAGCGAGGATCTCGCGACCGGTCGCCTCGATGATGCGCTGGCGAGTGGCTCGACCGCGTTCCGTCATGTTCGCCCCGTGCATGGGTTCAGCGTACCTCGCTGGACCAAGGAGTCCAGTCCATGGTAGGACTGGACCATGCAGTCCAACGAAGAAGAACTCACCTCTCTCCAATCCGATGACCGACTCTCCGGTCAGACCGCCCTCGTCACCGGCTCGAGCAGCGGTATCGGGGAAGCGATCGCCCGCGTGCTCGCCGCCTCCGGTGCCCACGTCATCGTCAACGGTCGCGATGCCGAGCGCACGCAGGCTGTCGTCACGACGATCGAACGTGCGGGCGGCAAGGCCTCACCGCTCGTCGCTGATCTCGGCACATCGGCCTCCGACGTCCGCCGGTTCGCCGCTGAAGCCGCCGCTCTCGCCGGCGGCCAGATCGACATCCTGGTGAACAACGCCGGGATCTACCCGGCGACCGCGACCGCCGATCTCGCCGAGGACGACCTCGACGCGGTCCTCAGCATCAACATCCGTGCCCCGCACGTGCTCGTGGCGGCCCTCGCGCCGGCCATGGCGGAGCGCGGCCGCGGATCGATCGTCAACATCGGATCGTGGATGGCCCGAGTCGGCCTGCCCTTCGGTGCCGTGTACACCGCGTCGAAGGCGGCGCTCGAGCAGATGACGCGCACATGGGCAGCCGAGTACGGGCCGCGAGGGGTGCACGTGAACACGGTGGCGCCCGGAGCCACGAGCACTCCAGGCAACGCTGCGAGTGAGGACGTCCTGGCGGCGATGACTGCCGTGACCGTCGCCGGTCGCCCGGTCCGTCCTGTCGATGTCGCCTACTCCGTCCGGTTCGCTGTCTCGGACGAGGCCTCGTTCCTCCACGGCTCGACCATCGACGTCGACGGTGGAATCGCCTCCACGCGGCTCGGCTGATGTCGGATCTGCGAGGACCGTTCGGTGCCGAGTCGACCGCCCTCGAGGTCGTCGACGGAATCGACCTCCGCAACAGGACCGCGGTCGTCACCGGTGCGGGATCGGGTATCGGTGTCGAAACGGCCCGTGCCCTGGCTGCCGCGGGCGCAGCTGTCACCCTCGCTGTCCGCGATGTCACGACGGGGAACCGTGTCGCGGCGGACATCCGTGCGAGCACCGGGAACGATGCCGTCCATGCGGCGTTCGTCGACCTGGCAGACGTCGGATCCATCCGGTCCTTCGCCGACTCGTGGTCGGGGCCGCTCCACCTGTTGGTGAACAACGCCGGCGTCATGGACCTGCCCGAGCAGCGCACTCCGGATGGGTGGGAGATGCACTTCGCTGTCAACCACCTCGGCCACTTCGCGCTCGCACGAGGTCTGCACGCAGCGATGCGCTCGGCGGGCGGCGCCAGGATCGTGTCGCTGAGTTCCAGTGGGCACGCATCCTCTGGGATCCGATTCGACGACCTGTTCTTCGACAGCGACCCCTACGACCCGGGGCTCGCCTACGGGCAGTCGAAGACGGCCAACGTGCTCTTCGCCCTGGAGGCGACCCGGCGGTGGGAAGACGACGGGATCGCAGGATCAGCGGTCATGCCCGGCGGCATCTGGACCAACCTGCAACGTCACTGGGACCCGGCCGTGCTCGCGGACATGCAGCGGCGGTACCCCACCAAGACCGTCGAGCAAGGTGCGGCGACCAGCGTCTACGTCGCGACCCGGGCTGAGCTGGGGGTCGGGACTCCCGGTTACTACGAGGACTGCCACCCGGCGGAGGTCGTGGCCACGATCCAGGGAGGCGTCCACGGGGTCCTCCCGCACGCACTGGATCCTGCCGCGGCAGATCGGCTGTGGGAGGTGTCGGAACGGCTGCTGGCACAGTCACGGTAGCCGCCGAGGGACCGACTCTCGAGACGGTTCTACCGGAGGTGTTGCTGCAGGAAGTCGTACGTCCGACGGAGCGCGTCCGTGCGGGTGCACATCTCCGAGAAGTCGTGGTGGCCGCCCTCGACGAGCATCAGCTCGTGCGGGACGCCCAGCTCGGTGAGGGTCTCCGCCAGGGAGATGCTCTGCTCGACCGGGACGGTCGTGTCCGCCGTCCCGTGGAGCAGGAACGTGGGCGGGGAGTCCGGGCGGATGTGATCGGACGGGGTGAACCACTGGTCCACGGGGCCGAGCGCCGTCAGGAGTGGAGAGCCCGGTTCTCGAAACCCGGGTGACCGGAGCGGGTCGTGGATGCCGTACCAGCTGGCCACTGCGCGGACGGGTTCCGCCTCGTCCGGCGCGGACGCGCCCGTGATGGTGGCGATGGTCGCGCCGGCCGAGTTGCCCCAGAGCGCGACCGCGGTCGGGTCGAGGTTGAACTGGGCCGCATGGCTCCGGAGGTAGCGGAGTGCTCCTCGAACGTCGTCGACCGGTGCCGGGAACCGTGCGAGGTTGCTGGTTCGGTACTCGACGCTGGCGACCGCGATGCCGCGTTCGGCGAGCGGGACCAGGGCAGGGAGGTACCGAGTGCGGTGCACGTTGCGGAACCCGCCGCCCTTGATGAACACCACCAGGGGCGTCGGTGTCGACGACCGGGGCTTCAGGAAGTCGAAGTGCAGCTGCTGACCGCCGGGCAGGAGCTGTCCGTCGCGGAACTGCGCGTACACGAGATCCGGGTACTGCTCGACGAAGTGGTGTGACGCCGGACCGAGTGGGACCGTGGAGGAGTGGGTCATGGCTGCTTCCGAACGTTGCGGTGACGGCTCAGAGGGTAGCTCCGGTCTGGTGCAGATGTTGCGCGCCGGGCATCATCCGCCCCACTCTTGTCGCGGGCAGCCGATGATCGGTGGCCCGCGAGGGGGAACCATGTCCGTACTACCCGTCCACGAGCTGATGCCTCGAGTCGCCGCGCTCAACGCCCCGGGAGCCCCGTACGTCTTCGAGATCGACGGGACGACGATCACCGGCCGCTGGGCCTTCGACGACCCGGCGCTCGCCGAGGTGCTGGGGGACGGAGGGGCGTCACCGAACTTCCGGTACGTCGTCACACTCGACCCGTCGCGGGGGACGTTCCGCTGCTCGGAACGCGACGCGGGGTACAACAACGGAGCGTTCCGCGCCTACCGCGGGTACAGCCGGAACTACAACGTGAACCTGCTGACCATCATCGTTGCGCTGGCCCGTCGGGCGGAACGGAAACGTCGCACCGGAAGCGCAACCCCGCCGCACCGGTTCCGGCAGGAGGAACTCAAGGCGCCGCTCCGGTCCGTGCTCGAGGGGAACGGCTGGCGGCGGCGTGGCCTGATCCGCTGACGCCAGGGCAACAGACGGGGCGGAGGCAGAAGCGCCTCGCTGGGGTCTGTCGTGCCACCCCGGTCGCGGAGACCTGCCCTCAGGTGCTACCGCTCGGACAGTCGGCGTCCCCGTCCGCCGACGAGGTCACGGCCGGTACTCGTCGCGCCGCTTCGGCGCGGGCCGACCCGGGTGCTGCGGCGGCACGACTCCACCAGAGAAGACGGCACCGATCACCCCGCCGAGTGTCCGCAGCGTCACGAGCACGAGGTGTCCGATCGCGCCGAGTACTCGTGGCATGGTCGACTCCCTCCGTCGCCCGACGTGCGGTCAGCGGCAGCCTACGGCGGCAGCGGTGTCGAAGCGAGGGCGTGATGGGCATCACGAGCGCAGGCGGGCGGTGCGCACTAGGTTGCTGCCATGGGGACTCGTCGTGGACCGGTGCTCGCCTTGCTCGTGGTCATCGCGATGAGCGTCGCGGGGTGCACCGGAGAGCACGACGGGCTCAGTGGCCAGTACCGGAACGGCGACACGAAGAACTACATCTCCGGCAACGGCGCAGTCACCGAGTTCCGGGCAGCGGACCGCGGGCCGGCCGTCGACTTCTCGGCGCGGGACCTCGACGGGCACGTCGTCCGGGCCGACGAGCACCGAGGCCACGCCGTCGTCGTCAACTTCTGGTTCGCCGCCTGCGCGCCCTGCCGACTCGAGGCTGCTGACCTCGAAGCCGTGAGCCACCAGCAGGGTGCGCGCGCGACCTTCCTCGGGGTCGACGTCCGTGACTCGGCGGGGACGGCCCGCGCGTTCATCCAGAGTCACGACGTGTCCTACACGACGCTGATCGATGAGGACGCCGCCGTGCAGCTGGCCTTCGCGGGGGAGAACGCGCCCAACGCCACGCCGTCGACCATCGTGCTGGACAAGCAGGGCCGCGTCAGCGCGCGGATCCTGGGTCCGGTCGATCGCGGCGTCCTGAAGACACTCGTGGACGAGGCCAACGAGTGACGTCTCCGGGCCGCAGCGAGCCTCCAGACGCTCCTCGACCGCGGCGATCAGACGGAGACCCCGAGGCCGGGAGGCGCTTCGCTGGAGCCGTCGCCACAGGGGACGCACCGGAACCGGAGTCGCCCGCGGGATCAGGTCTTCAGCACCGAGCTGTGCTTTCCGCCGTGGTCGTCCTCGGTGGCGCAGTCTCCGCGGTCGGGATGTACAGCCTCGGCCTGTTCCGGTCCCGCTCCTTCAGTTGGGACCTGCTGGTCACCGTCTCGGCGCTCGCGATCCCGGTGGGAGTCGCCGTTGCAGCCATCGTCGCCCGTGTCGGCGTGCTCGTCAGGAACCGAGCCGATCTGCACCTCGCGGCACATCCGGTGCGCCGGGCATCGATGGTGGTCGGGGTCCTGGCGTTCGTCGCTGCGTTGGTCGGCGGTCTGCTGCTGACGGCGGGCGGGTGGCAGATGGACCTGATCGGGGCTGTCCTGTGCGGTTGTCTCGCCGTCGGCTGCGCAGCTCTGGTACTCCGCTGACCCGAGGCGGACACGACGGCCGTCTGGCATCGTCGCGGGATGCGACCGTCGACGATCCTGCTCGCCACGCTCACCGCCCTCTTCGGCGTGGCGACGATCGTCCTGGCGCTTCTCGTCGGCACCGGGGACATGGAGGTGCTGTTCCAGGTGCTCCGGCTCGGCGGCCTCGTCACGGTCGGGTTCGCGGCCGGTCTCGTCATCACGGTGACGAACCGCCGACGACGGGAGCGACTCCAGCGCAAGAGCGACATGAGCCCGGGCACGTTCTTCGTGAACGCACACCCCACGGACACGACCTACGACGAGCTCGATGCGTGGCGTCCGGCGCTCCGGGTGTTCTTCCCGTGCGACCTCGGCTTCGACCGGAACGGCATCACGGCCCGGCCGGACGAGGGCAGCGGGCCAGCGATCCCGATCGCCACGCGGCAGGAGGCCACCGGCTTCGACGTGTTCGACGAACCGACTCCGCGAGGTGTCGCCTTCCGGTGGGGCATCGCCGTCTCCCTCACCCCGAGAGAGGCCGGCCCCGCCACGGTGCACCTCTGGATGCTCGATGAGCAGCAGAACCACGACGAGTACGCGATGCGGCGGACGATCATGAAGATCGAGAAGGCCCTCGGCCCGAAGACGACCGCCTGACGTCCGCGTGCTCGATCGCGCGCGAAGGTCGCGTCGATCCCGTCACGGGTGCGCGGTCCAGGGACCCGACCGCATGGCGGACGAAGTCACCGGGTGGCGTGACCAGACCGGCTCGGCCGGGACGGGCCTCCCGGCAGACCGCAGTCGGCTGCGTCGGACCGCAGCCGACCACCCGACC
>NZ_JASDDD010000081.1:0-10185 GCF_030407555.1 Curtobacterium sp. APC 4022 | reverse complement strand
ACGTGCTGCTCGACGGCATCGCGCCGCGCGCGCCGCGATGCCGTCGAGCAGCACGTCGAGCCCCATCGTGAAGCGTGCCTGGTACGAGTGCTGGCCGAGGATCTCGCTGACCAGCCGGTGCCGCTCGGGCCGGCCGGCCTCGGAGTCCCCACGCCCGACCTGCACGGCGGTGTGCCCGACGACGAAGTCGTAGACGACGAAGAAGGCGTACATCGCCTCGGTCTCCGACAGGCCCGCGGAACACAGCGCCCGGACGACGGTGGCGGCGACGGCGTCCGACTCGGTCGAGGCCAGCGGTGCCCGGCTGCTGTGCGACTCGAGGACCAGCGGGTGCCGGACGAGCAGGTCGCGGAAGGTGGTGGCGAAGACCCGGACGACGTCACGCCAGTCCTCGGGCCAGACGAAGGTGTCGGTGAACTCGTCGACGGTACGGCGGACGAGTTCGGCGTGCAGGTCGTCGAGGCCGCCGATGGTGCGGTGCACGGTCATCGGGGCGACGCCGAGCGCCTGGCCGAGGGCGCGGAAGCTCAGGCGGTCGAGGCCGTCCTCGTTCGCGATCACCGTGGCCGCGTCGACGATCTGGTCGCGGGTCAGGGCGCGGGGCCGCCCGCGGCGACGCGTCTCAGGCTCGGCAGCGACAGGCTCGGCAGCAGCGGGGTCGGCGTCAGCAGGCTCGGCGTCGGGCACGGCGTCCTCCTCGGGTTTCCGGTACGCGTACGGGAACGCGTTCCCAGCAGCCTACGGCACGACCGCTCCCGCGCAGCCAGGAGCACTACGCTGACCGCATGGCATCCCGCGACGAGGTCGAGTGCTGGCTGACGGACATGGACGGCGTGCTCGTCCACGAGAACCAGGCGCTCCCCGGTGCCCCGGAGCTGATCCGGCAGTGGCAGGACCAGGGCACCGAGTTCCTCGTGCTGACGAACAACTCCATCTTCACCCCGCGCGACCTCAGTGCACGGCTGCGCTGGTCGGGTCTCGAGGTGCCGGAGGAGCGCATCTGGACGAGCGCCCTGGCGACGGCGGACTTCTGCAAGTCGCAGATGCCCGGCGGCTCGGCGTTCGTGATCGGCGAGGCCGGCATGACGACCGCCCTGCACGAGGCCGGCTTCATCATGACCGAGACCGCCCCGGACTACGTCGTCGTCGGCGAGACCCGCAACTACTCGTTCGAGGCGATCACCAAGGCCGTCCGTCTGATCCGCGACGGCTCGCGGTTCATCGTCACGAACCCCGACGCGACCGGCCCGAGCGCCGAGGGTGTCCTGCCGGCGACGGGGGCGATCGCCGCGATGATCGAGAAGGCCACCGGCAAGCAGCCCTACGTGGTCGGCAAGCCGAACCCGATGATGTTCCGCTCGGCGATGAACCGGATCGGCGCGCACTCCGAGAACACCGGCATGATCGGCGACCGGATGGACACCGACGTGCAGGCCGGCATCGAGGCGGGGCTGCACACCGTCCTGGTCATGACCGGCATCAGCGACCAGGCCGAGATCGACCGGTACCCGTTCCGTCCGAGCGAGGTCATCGCCGGCGTGCACGAGCTCCTGCACACCGAGCCGTACGAGGTCGAGATCTAGGCCGGTTCAGAGCGACTCGAGCACGTCGAGCGCCCGCTGCACCCCGTGCTCCCGCCGCATGAGCCGGCCCACCTCGGCGGCGCGCTCCTGCCGTGACCGGGCGTCCGCCATCGCGGGCACGAGGGCGTCGACCGACAGACGGCGCAGCGGGACCGGGGCGGCGGCCACACCCTGTCGGTGTAGCTGCGCCGCCCAGAACGGCTGGTCGGCGGTGACGGGCACGACGACGGCGGGCACTCCGGCCCGGGCGACCGCGTGCGACGTGCCGGCCCCACCGTGGTGCACGGCGAGCGCCGCTCGCGGCAGCACCGCGTCGAACGGCACCGAGCGCACGGCCAGCACGTCGGGGCCGGCGCATGCTCCCGGCAGCGCGAGCCCGCCCCACCCGGTGACCAGCAGCACCCGCAGACCGTGGGCACGGGCGGCCGCGACGATCGCGCTCCCCCGGGCCGACGCGTCCCCCGTCGCCATCGAGCCGAACGATGCCACGACGAACGGGCCGGCGCGCAGGAAGTCCGCGACGGCGGGGTCGAGGGCCGCCGTCGCGTCCTCGTACCAGGCGCCGGTCTGGTGCACCCGCTCCGGCCAGTCGTCGGGTCGGGGCAGCAGCGAGGGGCTCACGGCCATCAGCGTCGCGCGCGACGGCGAGCGCCCGTCGGGACGACGCCCGCTCGGCAGTTCGGCAGCGGCGCGCGCGACGTCGGCGTCGAAGAGGCGTGCGGCGGTGCGCGGCACGGCGTAGGTCGACCGGTTGTACGAGCCCAGGTCGCGGGTGGCCGTGGGACCACCGGCCGCGGGGAAGCGCTCGCTGGGGGTGGCGACCGGCGCGAACTCCGCCAGGACGCGGGGCACGCCGAGGGCGTCCGCGACCATCGGCGCGCTGAGGACCAGCGGGTGGTGCACGACCACGTCGGGGTCGAAGGCGATCGTCTCCCGCACCGCGGCGGCGAACATCCGGCGCATCGCGGGCCGCACCTCGGCGCGGACGTGACGGACGAGCCTCCAGGGTGTGCGGCCGGCCGGGGCGAGCACCCGCCGCACGTCGAGACCGAGGGGCACCGTGTCGACCCCGTCGGGCGCGGGGGCGTCGTCGGGCAGCGCCAGCCGGACGTCGTGACCGCGCGATGCGGCGTGCCGTGCCAGGGCGGCGAAGGGTTCCACGTCGCCACGGGTGCCGGCGGTGAGCAGCATCAGGCGCATGCCCCACAGTCTGGCCTGGAAGCCGCGGCCCGACGTCGAGGTGGGCCGGGTACGCTCGGACCCGTGACTGACGGCAGTGAGCGGATGTCGCGCACCACGCCGTCGGGGATCGGTGTGGCCGTGCGCCGCCTCGTGCACATCTCACGCCCGGTGCTGTGGATCAACACCATCGGTTCCGGCCTCGTCGCCGTCTGGCTCACCGGGGCGCTGTTCGACCTGCGGGCACTGCCGGTCATCCTGTGGCTCACCCTGCCGTTCAACCTGCTCATCTACGGCGTCAACGACATCTACGACCAGGACACCGACGCGGCGAACCCCCGCAAGGGCTCCATCGAGGGCGCGCGGATCCGGCAGTCCGAAGTCCGGCTCATCGCCTGGGCCGTCGCGATCGTCAACGTCCCGTTCCTGGTCTTCTTCCTCGTCACGCTGCCGCCGCTCGCGAACGCCGCGATCCTGCTCTACGTGGGCGTCTTCGTCTTCTACTCGGCACCGCCGCTGCGTTTCAAGGCGCGGCCGTTCCTCGACTCGCTGAGCAACGCGGCCTACGCCCTGCCGCTCGTCATCGTGCCGCTGGCCCTCGGGGTGACGCCGGTGTGGCCGGCCGCGATCGGGCTGATGGCGTGGAGCGTCGCAAAGCACGCCTTCGACGCGGTCCAGGACATCGTGGAGGACCGTGATGCGGGCATCGAGACCACCGCGGTCCGGCTCGGCGCGCGCGGGACGGCCCTGTGGAGCGGCGCCTGGTGGATCGTCTCGACCGTGCTGTTCGCGGTGGTGAGCCTGCCCGTCGCCGCGGTCAACCTCCTGATCGCCGGCATCCTCGTGGTGAGCCTGCTGCGGCACCCGACGCCGGAGACCGGTCACCGGCTCTACCGACTGTCGGTCGCGTTCCCCTACATCGCGGGGTCGTTCGCCGGGGTGCTGCTCATGGTCTCGATCGTGCTCGGAGGCGCCTCGTGAGCCGCGTCGTCGTGGTCGGCGGCGGGATCGGCGGGCTGACCGCCGCCGCGCTGCTCGCGCACGCCGGACACCGGGTGACCCTGCTCGAGGCGTCCACCGAGCTCGGCGGCAAGAGCCGTCGCATCCACCTCGGCGACGACCGCATCGACACCGGGCCGTCGCTGGTGACGTTCCCCGCGGTGTGGGACGAACTGCTGCGGCGACTCGGCGACGGCGGACGCGCGTCCGACCGCAACGACGACGACGGCCACCTCGACCTGGTGCGGATGCCGGAAGTGGGCCGGTACTACCACGACGGCGAGGAGACCGCCCTGCCGGTGGCACCCGACCACCCGTGGTACCCGGCCTGGCGACGCTTCTCCGACCTGCACGCGCCGCTCGCCGACGACGTGACCGAGCTGCTGCTCGCCGATCCGCTCGACCGGGCGGCGCTGCCGGCGCTGCGCCGCCTGCTGGCCGTCTACGGCTCGCGCCTCACCACGCGCGCGTACCTCGACAGCCTGCCGTGGCTGCCGGACGGGCTGCGCGAGATCATCGCGATCCACACGCTGAACGCGGGCGTCTCGCCGTCCCGCACCCCCGCCCTGTACGCGAGCATGCCGGCGATCATGGCGGAGACCGGGGCCTGGGTGCCGCGCGGCGGCGTGTACGAGATCGTGCTCGCGCTGGGCCGGCTGGCCGAGGCGGTCGGGGTCGAGATCCGCACCGGCGAGGCCGTCACCCGCATCGAGCGCGGGTCGGTCACCACCGACGTCGGGCACCACTCGGCCGACCTCGTCGTCAGTGCCCTGGACGCCGACCGACTCGCTGCCCTGATGGCTCCGTCGCGGGTCCCGGCGCTTCCCCGTCGTCGCCCGCGCACCCTCTCCTGCTCGGCCATCGCCGTGTACGGCGTGCTGCAGCAGGAACTACCGCCCCGGATCGCGACGCACAGCGTGGTGCTGCCGACGAAGCCGGCCGCACTGCACCGCAGCCTCGAGGCGGGCGACGAGCCGGCGGACACGATGGTGTTCGTCAACCAGTACCGCGCGGGCGAGGTCTACCCGAACGCGCGCAGCACCGTCGGCATCCTGCTCACCGCCCCGGCCGACGGCGGGCACTACACGGTCGAACACCCCTTCGTGCGGCGCGAGGTCGACCGCGTCTCGGCAGCGATGGGCCTCGACGGGCCGCTCACCGACCTCCTGGACGAGCAGATGGTGCTCGATCCGCAGTACTACGGCGGTGGCGGCGAACCGCACGGTGCGCTCTACGGGGCGGCACGTCCTCCATGGCTCAGCGGCCCGTTCCACCGCCCGTCCTACAACGACCCCTGGCGCCCCTGGCTGTGGCGGGTCGGCGCGTCCGTGCACCCCGGCGGCGGCATCCCCGCGGTGGTGGGCGGCGCGATGATCGCGGTGACCCGACTGCTGAAGAGCAACCCGTCCTGACGCACCCGGCCTGACGCGACCCCGTCGAGGGCGCTGATGACCATCCGGTGAACAGAACCGGCCTGCGGTGAACGGCAGGCGAACTGGCCCCCGAGCGACTCTATGGTTGCCCGTGATCGAGGCGAACCAGCCTCTGATCAGGGATTTCTGTGAGACTGCTCAGTTGGGACAAGCCGTGTCGATGTCTGTTCGCGCCACGACGGCCGCGGTCGTCGGCGTGCTCGGTGCCGTCGTCGCAGCCGCCCTCGTCGCCACCCACCTGACCCCGGCGAGCGCCCCGACGCCGACGCCGACCCGGTACGCGGTCCGGGTCGGGACCGACACGTGCGGAGCCGGCTGGCCCGGTGACGGTGGCGCCCGGTCCGGCACCCAGACCCTCCGGATCGAGAACACGTCCGTGGCGGGCATCGAGGTCCAGCTCGTCGACCCGGCCGACGGCGCGGTCTTCCTCGACGCCGAGGGCCTGGGCTCCGGCGCAGCCCAGACCTACCGCGTCCGCCTGGCCCGCGGGGACTACCGCTTCCGCTGCCTGCCCGCCGACGGCGAGCCCGAGACCGGCCCGGTGGTCCACGTGCGCGGTGCCGCGCACGTGGCCGGTGCTGCGCCGGGCATCGTCCCGGTCACCCGCGCCGACCTGATCCCCGCCGCGAAGTCGTACGGCGACTGGATCGAGGGACGCCTGCCGGTCCTGCTCTCCGACGTGCGCGCGCTCGACGCGGACGTGCACGCCGGGGACGTCGCCGCGGCGGAGCGCGACTGGCTCACCGGACACCGCGAGTACGAGCAGCTCGGTGCCGCCTACGGCGCGTTCGGCGACGACGACACCGCGATCGACGGCCTGCCGGCTTCCGGACGGACGGCACTCGACGACCCGCACCTGACCGGGTTCCACCGCCTGGAGGCCCTCCTCTGGTCCGGCGCACCGGTCACCCGGGCACTCGCCCCGGCCGACGCGCTGGTCGCGGCGGTCACGCACCTGCAGCGCGTCTTCCCGGGCTCCCGCGTCGACCCGCTCGACGTCGGCCTGCGCTCGCACGAGATCCTCGAGAACGCGCTGCAGTTCGAGGTCACCGGGCGGTCGGACGCGGGCAGCCACACCACACTGGCGACGATCGACGCGAACATCGCCGGGACCGAGCACGCGCTCGACCCCCTGCACGGGATCCTCCGGACGCGATACCCGGAGCTCGCCGAGACCGAGCGTGCCCTGCAGTCCCTCCGCACCGAGGTCGAGTCGCACCGGCGGTCCGACGGCAGCTGGGCGGCGCTCGACGACCTGGACGGCTCGGCGCGCGAACACCTGGACGCCGCGCTCGACCGTGCCCTCGAACTGCTCGCCCCCGTCGCCGCCATCTGTCAACCGAGGAGGACCTCGTGACCACCCCCGGACACGGCATGGACGCTGCGACCCACCGCCGGATGGTCGAGGCGCACGCACGAGCCGGGCTCAGCGCGGACGGCACGGTCTGCCCGGCCGGCGGCCCGACCGCGCACACCGAACCGGCACCCGCTGACCCGGCACCGGCACCGGCACCGGCACCAGGACCGACACAGCGCCGCCCGCTCGGCCGTCGGGCGTTCCTGACGGGCGCGGTCGGCGCCGGAGCGGGAGCCGCTGCGGCGGTGGGCCTGACCGTCGGAGGGGTGCCGGGCCTCCAGACCGAGGCAGCAGCCGCGACCCGCACGGACGACGCGAGCGCCCGGACGTCCTACGCGTTCCACGGCGCCCACCAGGCCGGGATCACCACGCCGGCGCAGCGACAGTCGGCGTTCCTGGCGTTCGACACGACCGTCGGCACCCGCGCGGAACTCGCCGACCTGCTCCGCACGATCACCGAGCGTGCCCGGGCCCTGACCCGTGGTGGGACACCGGCGGACGTGGGGATCACCGCACCGCCGGCCGACTCCGGGGTCCTCGGCCCGGACGTCCCCGCCGACGGCCTGACCGTCACCGCCAGCGTCGGTGCGTCGCTCTTCGACCACCGGTACGGCCTGGCGGGACAGCGGCCGGCACGGCTCCGCACCATGGAGGACTTCCCGAACGACGACCTGGACCGGTCGATCTGCGACGGCGACCTGCTCCTGCAGGTGTGCGCCCACAACACGGACACGGTCCTGCACGCCGTCCGCGACATCGCCCGCGCGACCCGCGGCGGCATGCAGGTGCGGTGGCGACAGGACGGGTTCGGGTCCCCGCCCCGGCCGTCCGGCACGCCCCGCAACCTGCTCGGCTTCAAGGACGGCACCGGGAACCCGTCGACCACCGACCGCGACCGGATGGACGAGCTCGTCTGGACCCGCGGCGACCGGGACGGCGAACCCGCCTGGGTGACCGGCGGCAGCTACCACGTCGTCCGCACCATCCGGATGTTCGTCGAGTTCTGGGACCGCGTCTCGATCCAGGAGCAGGAGGAGATGATCGGCCGCCACCGCGACTCCGGGGCGCCCCTGACCCGCAGCGACGAGTTCGACGACCCGCGGTACCAGGACGACCCCACCGGCGACGTCATCCAGATGGACGCGCACATCCGGCTCGCGAACCCGCGCACGGCCGAGGCCCAGAAGCAGCAGATGCTCCGTCGTCCGTACAACTACGACAACGGCACCGACGCGAACGGCAACCTCGACATGGGCCTGCTGTTCGCGTGCTTCCAGGCGGACCTCGACCGGCAGTTCGTGGCCGTGCAGAAGCGCCTGGTCGACGAGCCGCTCGTCGACTACGTCTCGCCGGTCGGCGGCGGCTACTACTTCGCCCTCCCCGGCGTCCGGCACGCGGACGACTGGCTGGGGCGCGGGCTCCTCGCCCGGACCTAGACCCCCCAGCGGCACGTCACCCACGACACCGAACGCCCCATCCAGAAAGAGGACCCACGTGTTCCGACCTTCCGAGCGACGTCTCCAACAGGGAGCGCTCGCCGTGATGGCCCTCGCGGCCGTCGCCGCGACGGCCCTCGCCGTCCCGCAGTCGGCGTCCGCCGCCGACAACTCCCTGAACACCACCACGCCGATCAAGCACGTCGTCGTGCTGTACGACGAGAACGTGTCGTTCGACCACTACTTCGGCACCTACCCGAAGGCCGCGAACACCGACGGGACGCCGTTCACCGCCGCCGCCGGGACCCCCGCCGCGAACACGCTCGTGTCGTCCGGGACGCTGACGAAGAACCCGAACGCCTACGCCCCGTCGCGGTTGACGCCCGCGCAGGCCCTCACCTGCGACCAGAACCACAACTACCTGCCCGAGCAGAAGGCCGTCGACGCCGGTGCCATGGACAAGTTCGTCGAGAGCACCTCGGTCGACACCTGCACCGGCCTGTACGGCTCGCCCGGTCTCACGATGGACCACTACGACGGCAACACGACCACCGGGCTCTGGAACTACGCCCAGAACTACGCGATGAGCGACAACGCCTGGGACACCGGCTTCGGCCCGTCCACCCCCGGTGCGCTCAACCTGATCAGCGGCAACACCCACGGTGGCACCGGCGTCGACTCGGTCACCGGAGCGCCCGTCGTCACCTCGACCGCGGTCGTCGGGAAGGACGCCGCCGGCCAGGGCACCGTCATCGCCGACCCGGACCCCGCCTTCGACGACTGCTCCGACAAGGACCACACGTCGACGTCGAACCTGGTGAAGATGTCGGGGAAGAACATCGGCGACCTGCTCAACACGAAGGGCGTCACCTGGGGCTGGTTCCAGGGCGGCTTCGCACCGACCACGGCCGCCGCGGGAGCCGGGTCGTTCGCCAAGTGCGACGCCTCTCGGACCAACGTCGGCGGTACCGTCGTCACCGACTACTCGCCGCACCACAACCCGTTCGCCTACTACGCCTCGACGTCGAACCCGCACCACCTCGCGCCGACGAGCGACAGCATGATCGGGTACACCGACCAGGCGAACCACCAGTACGACCTGACCGCGTTCGACACCGCGCTCGCCGAGCACCGGATGCCGGCGGTCTCCTTCCTCAAGGCCCCCGAGGCCCAGGACGGCCACGCCGCGTACTCCGACCCGTTGGACGAGCAGGAGTTCCTGACGTCCAAGATCAACGAGATCGAACAGTCCCCCGAGTGGGCGAGCACCGCGATCGTCATCAACTACGACGACTCGGACGGCTGGTACGACCACGTCGCGCCGACCGTCCTGAACGGGTCGACCGACTCGTCGAACGACACCACGGTCTGCACCACGGCCGCCACGAAGGTCGGCGTCGCCGGTGGCTACCTGGACCGCTGCGGCCCCTCGCAGCGCCTGCCGTACCTGGTCATCTCGCCCTTCGCCAAGCAGAACGACGTCGACCACACCGCGATCGAGCAGACCTCGACCACGAAGTTCATCGAGGACAACTGGTCGACCGGCCGCATCGGTGACCAGTCGTTCGACGCACGCGCCGGATCGATCCGCGGCATGCTCGACTTCGCCCACCCGCAGCAGCGCGAGGTGCTGCTCGACACCAGGACCGGCGCGGTCAGCCGGATCGTGTCGACGGCTGCGACCCCGACTCCGACGCCCACCCCGACGCCGACCCGAACGCCCGGTTCCGGCAGCGGCAGCGGCACGCCCGGCACGGGATCCGGTGCCGGTACCAGCGGGACGGGTACCGCCGGCACGGGTACGGCCGGCACGGGTACGGCCGGGACGGGCACCAGCCCGACCGCGGGAACCGGCACCGGCGGACGGACGGTCGCCGACCCGCCGCAGACCGGGGCGCACGCGAACCGACTCGCCTACACCGGCGCGCAGCTCACCGGCGTCTCGATCGCCACGATCGTGTTCCTGCTCGCGGGCCTCGGCCTGATCGTGCTGCGTCGTCGCCAGCTCCGCCGTCGCGCCTGACCGACCCTCACCGGCGGTGCCCCGGAGCGTCCTGCGCTCCGGGGCACCGCCTCCCCGTCTCCGTCAGCGCGTGCGTTCCTGTCAGCGGCGGGTCCGCGCCAGTGCGCGAGCGGGCCAGCGGGTCAGCGGGGCAGCGGGTCAGCGGGTCAGCGGGTCAGCGCGCCAGCACGCGACC
>NZ_JASDDD010000080.1:2948-10463 GCF_030407555.1 Curtobacterium sp. APC 4022 | reverse complement strand
TGCCGGGTGACGCGGTGACCGGTGCGGGCACGGCAGCATCGGGACCATGCACAGCACCCTGTCCTCCTCCTCGTCCGCCGCACTGCCGGGTACGTCGTCGGGTGCGGGCTCGTCGGGTTCGTCTGGTTCGTCGGGTTCGTCTGGTTCGTCGGGTTCTCCTGGTTCGTCGGGCACGGACCCGTCGCACGCGGTGCCGCCGCTGGCCCGGGTCACGATGGCGTTGACGGGTGCACTGCTCGCCGGGGTCGCCACGAGCTTCGGGCAGGCCGTGCCCGGACTCGGCACGGTGTCGAACTCGGCCGGACCGTGGTTCGTCGTCGCGGCGCTGCTCGTCCTGGCGGCGGGGGTCGGGCGGGGGAGTCGTGGCGGCAGCCGGACCAGCAGGCTGCGGGTGGCCCTGGCGATGGTGCTCGGGGTGGTGCTGCTCGAACTCATGCACATCGGGTACTGGGCGGCCACGAACCTGCGCGGCTTCGTCGACACCCTCTCGCTCACGAACTTCTGGGTCGTGATGGCGCTGCCCGCCGGCCTGCTGGCCGGCGCGGTCGCCGTCGCCGTGCGGTCCTCGGACGGCCGCTGGCGGGGTGCCGCCGCCGGGGTCACCGCCGCCGTGCTCATCGGCGAGGGGGTGCGTGGGCTGCTGCAGGTCGCCGCGACCACCGGTTCGGCGACGTGGATCGTCCAGATCGTCGTCGGGGTCGCCGTGGTCGTGGTGGGGATCGCGCTGGCCCGGACACCGGTCGGGCGGGTGGTGGCGCTCGGCACCGGGATCGTCGGGTCGGTCGCCGTCGCCGTGGTCTACGTCGGGATCGCCTGGCTCTGAGCGCACCGCTCCTGCACGGCCGGCCGAAACTGCACGTTCGTCCACAGAGTGCACTGCCGGGGCGCGCGCGGGCTCTGCGGCTGCGAGGATCGAGACGTGCACCTCCTCTCCGTCTTCAGTCTCCGGAACCGCGCCCTCATCGCCCTCGTGACGATCGTGGTCGCCGTCTTCGGTGGCGTCGCCCTGTCGAGCCTGAAGCAGGAACTCATCCCCAGCGTCGAGTTCCCGCAGGTCGCCATCGTCAGCGCCTACCCCGGAGCCACGCCAGAGGTGGTGTCGAACGACGTCTCGACCAAGATCGAACAGGCGATCCAGGTCGTGCCGGACCTCGAGTCGACCAGTGCGACCTCGTCCACAGGGCAGAGCGTCGTGTCCGCCTCGTTCCAGTACGGCTCGAACCTGGCCAGCGCCGAGGACAAGATCCAGACCGCGGTCAACGCCCTGTCGCTGCCCGACTCCGTGCAGACCCAGATCGTCACCGGGTCGTTCGACGACCTGCCGGTGCTGCAGGTCGCGGTGTCGGCCTCCGGCAACCAGGAGCAGCTCGTCGACCGGCTGCAGGCCTCGGCGATCCCCGACCTCGAGAAGCTCGACGGCGTGCGCCAGGCCGACGTCTTCGGCAACCCCGGCCGACGCGTCGTCATCACGCCGAACCAGGACGAGCTCGCCGCACGTGGGCTCAGCCAGACCGCGATCTCCGACGCACTCGACGACAACGGCACGCTGATCCCCGGCGGCACGCTGACCGAGGACGGCTCGACCCTGTCCGTGCAGACCGGTGAGCGGATCGCGTCGCTCAAGGACATCCGTGACCTGCCCCTCACGAGCTCGTCGTCGGGGTCGAGCTCGTCGTCGGGGTCCGGCTCCGGCGGCTCGACGTCCGGCGGCGGTGCCACGAGCGGTGCCGCGACGGGCGCCGGTGCGGCTGCCCCCGGTGCGACCGGTGCGACGGCGACGGGTGGCACGACCACCTCCGCTCCGACCGACGGCACGGCGACCGGCGGCGCGACCACCGCGGCCACCCCCACCGACACCACGCTCGGCGACGTCGCCACCGTCGCGATCAAGGAGTCCCCGCGCACCTCGATCAGCCGTGTGAACGGTCAGCAGGCGCTGACGATCTCGATCACGAAGACGCAGGAAGCCAACACCGTCGACGTCTCGAAGACCGTGCGGGACGCCCTGCCCGGCATCGAGAAGAAGATCGACGGCGACCCGCGGTTCACCGTCGTCTTCGACCAGGCGCCCTACATCCAGCAGTCGATCGACTCCCTCGCTGAAGAGGGCCTGCTCGGCCTCGGGTTCGCGGTCATCGTGATCCTGGTGTTCCTGCTCTCGTGGCGCTCCACCCTGGTCACCGCGATCTCGATCCCGACCTCGGTGCTCCTCGCCGCGATCGGCATGCGCGCCGCGGGGTACACCCTCAACATCATCACGCTGGCGGCACTGACCATCGCGATCGGTCGCGTGGTCGACGACTCCATCGTCGTCATCGAGAACATCAAGCGGCACATGGTGCCGGGCGTCGACCGCGGCCGGGCGGTGCTCGACGCCGTGCGCGAGGTCGCGGGTGCCGTCACCGCTTCGACCCTGACGACCGTCGCGGTCTTCCTGCCGGTCGCCTTCGTCGCCGAACTGGTCGGTGAGCTCTTCCGGCCGTTCGCGGTGACCGTCACCCTGGCGCTCATCGCCTCGTTGCTCGTGTCGCTGACGATCGTCCCGGTGCTGGCGTACTGGTGGCTCCGGCCCGCGAAGGCGAAGCAGGGCGAGGCCGTGTCCTCGCCGGCGGAGACCGACGCGGCCGTTGCGGACCCGGCCGCTGCCGACCCAGCCGCTGCCGACCTCGACACCATCCGTCCGGGCTCCGAGGGCGCGCTCGCCTCGGCCGACGACCTGCACGACGCCGGTACCTCGGACCGACTGCGTCGCGTGTACCTGCCGGTGCTCCGCTGGGCCGTCCGCAAGCCCGTGGTCGTCGTACTGCTCGCCGTGGTCGTCCTCGGCGGCACGGTCGCCTCGCTGCCGTTCGTCACGACGAACTACCTCGGCGACTCCGGCCAGAACACGTTCACCGTCACGCAGGACCTGAAGGCCGGATCGAGTCTCGCCGTGCAGTCCGACTCCGCACGCAAGGTCGAACGGGCGCTGCAGGACGTCGCAGGCGTCGACACCGTGCAGACCACCATCGGCACGAGCGGCCAGTCCATCCAGGCGGCGTTCGGCGGGGGCGGGACAGCCTCGGTGCAGTACGCCGTCACGACGGACGCCGACGCCGATCAGACCACGATCCAGGCCGACGCCCGGAAGTCGCTGAAGCGGATCGACGGCGTGGGTGAGATCACCATCGCGTCCTCCGGTGGTGGCTTCGGCGGCAGCAGCGACATCGAGGTCGACGTCACCGCGCCGACCCAGTCGCAGCTCGAGACCGCGTCGCAGAAGGTCCTGAAGACCATGCAGTCGGTCAAGGACACGACGGCCGCGACGAGCAACCTGTCGGCGGCGGAGCCGTTCCTGGCCGTCCGCGTCGACCGTGCGAAGGCCGCGTCCCTGGGGCTCACCGAGACCCAGGTCGGTGGCCTCGTCGCCGCAGCGGTCTCGCCGCGGGACACCGGCAGCATCGAGATCGACGACGCGACGCTCGACGTCTACATCGCCGACGCCGAGCCGCCGACCACGATCGCGGCCCTCCGTGACCTCGACGTCCCGACGAGCACCGGCACCGTCAAGCTGACGGACGTCGCGACGGTGGAGAAGTCCGAGGGACCGACCACCGTCACCACGACGAACGCGGCCCGCACGGCCACGATCACCGTGACGCCGGACGCGTCGAACCTCGGCGCCGCGGTGCAGTCCGTCACCAAGGCGGTCGACCAGCTCGACCTGCCCCGCGGCGCGACCGCGTCGATCGGTGGTGTCGCCGCCAGCCAGTCGTCCGCGTTCTCGCAGCTCGGCCTGGCACTCGTCGTCGCCGTCCTGATCGTCTACGTGATCATGGTCGCGACGTTCCGCAGCCTGCTCCAGCCGCTGATGCTGCTCGTGTCGGTGCCGTTCGCCTTCACGGGTGCACTGCTGCTGCAGATCATCTCCGGGGTGCCGCTCGGCGTCGCGTCGCTGATCGGTCTGCTGATGCTCATCGGCATCGTCGTGACGAACGCCATCGTGCTCATCGACCTCGTCAACCAGTACCGCAGACGAGGGCTCCGGGTCCGTGATGCCCTGCTCGAGGGTGCGGCCCGTCGTCTCCGGCCGATCCTCATGACGGCGACCGCGACGATCTTCGCGCTGCTGCCGATGGCGATCGGGCTGACCGGCAAGTCCGGCTTCATCTCGCAGCCGCTCGCCCTCGTCGTGATCGGCGGTCTGGTCTCGTCGACGCTGCTGACGCTCGTGGTGCTGCCGGCGCTGTACGCCCTGGTCGAGGGTGCGCGCGAGCGTCGGGCCGAGCGGAAGGCCGCACGGACGCAGTCGTAGCCGCCCGCCGGTCGGGGGCTCAGCGGTCGCTGGGCTCCCGGTCCGCCGGACGGAACCACGACACGACCGCGCACGTCAGGGTGACGAGGAACACGAGCGCTCCGAGCTGCGCGACGACGGACACCTGCCCGACGGCGGCCCCGTAGCCGCCGAAGGACACGGCGACCAGGAACGACAGCCCGAGCAGCAGCTCCACCGAGGTCCGGACACCGGTCAGGGGAGCGGTGAACGGGCGCGGTGCGCGGGGGACCGGCGTCTGGGCAGCGGGCATCGGGGCGGAGGGCGTGGAGGTCACCCCGGAAGTCTGGCGACCCGGCCGGTCCGCCGGCAGTCCCGTTCCGGGGGCCACCCACCCGGGGGCGTCAGCGCAGACCGGGGGCGTCAGCGCAGACCGGGGTAGTCAGCGCAGGCCGGGGGAGTCAGCGCAGGCCGGCGCGGAGGAAGTCGGTCACCCGTCGACTCATCGCCTGGTCGAGCTGCGCGATCGAGTGCGCCGAGCCCTGCACCGCCACGAACGTCACCGGCACCCCATGCGAGCGCAGCGTCGAGGCGAACCGCTGTGACTCCCACAGCGGGATGAACTCGTCGGTCGAGTGCCCGATGAAGAACGGCGCCGTGGCCTTCGTCACGTGGTACTCCGGCGACGCCCGCTCGGCGGCCGGGCAGGCGCGGTAGGACGCACAACCGAGGTAGAGCAGCTGCTTCCGCTGGAACGCCGCCGCGACACCGTCCGACCCGGTCGAACGGGCCGTCAGATCAGTCGGGCCGCTGAGGTCGACGACCGCCCGGATCCGGAAGCCGTCGGCGTACGCGGTCGACTCGTGGTCCTGCACCGCGAGCATCGCCGCGAGGTTGCCTCCCGCGCTGCCGCCGAACACGCCCACGCGTCCCGGGTCGACGTCGTACGTCTGCAGCGTGGACTGTCGGAAGACGAAGTCCAGGGCGCGGCGGACGTCGTCGAGTCCGGCGGGGAAGGGGTCGGTCGGTGCCAGGCGGTAGTCGACGTTGAAGGTCACGAAGCCCTCGGAGGCGAGGTACTGGCACACCGAGCGGTACGCGGCGGTCGCCTTGTCGCCGTGTGACCAGCTGCCGCCGTGGATCATCATCACCGCCGGACGGGAGCCGACCTCGACCCGGTCGGGGGCCTCCGTCGGCGCGGCCGTCGGCGTCGCCGTCGGGGTGGCGGTGCTCTCCGGCGGGCTGTCGGCCGGCAGGCACACGTCGAGCTGCTGCAGTGGGTCCCGCCCGTAGGGGACGTCCTGGACGACGTCGATGCCGTGGTACCGCAGCGACAGCGGGTAGATGACCGGTCCGGCGGTGACCGTCGAGTTCCGGTCGCCCGTGCCGTCGGCGCTGCAGGACGCGGCGGCGCCGACGATCGCGACCGCGGCGACGAGCGCGAGCAGGAGACGACGGCCGGACTTCATCGCCAGCCACGCTACATGGGGTGGCCGGGGGTGCCAGGATGGTGGTCCCACCCGCAGGAGGATCCCGTGAGCCGTCAGAAGTCCTGGAACGCCGATCCGGAACCGCTCCTCCGCGTCGGTCCCGGGTTCCGACTCGACACCGTCGACCCCGACGGCACGCCGGGGTTCCCCGGCCGGAAGATCGACGGGCTCGAGGCGCTCGCCGCCGGTGCCTCCCGGCTCACTGCCCTGCAGGAGCGTCTCTGGGCGGCGGCGACCGCGGGCGACCAGCGGCGCGTGCTGCTCGTCCTGCAGGCGATGGACACCGCGGGCAAGGGTGGAATCGTCTCGCACGTCGTCGGCGCTGTCGACCCGAACGGCGTCCACTACGCCGGCTTCAAGGCCCCGACGGCCGAGGAGCGCGAGCACGACTTCCTCTGGCGCGTCGAACGACAGCTGCCGGACGCCGGACAGCTCGGGGTGTTCGACCGGTCCCACTACGAGGACGTCCTGATCCAGCGCGTCCGTGGGCTGGCGGAACCGGCCGAGATCGAGCGGCGCTACGGCGCGATCGTCGACTTCGAGTCGCGTCTGGCCGAGCAGGGCACCACGATCGTCAAGGTGATGCTGCACATCTCGAAGGACGAGCAGCGCGAACGGCTCGGTGACCGGCTGGACCGGCCGGACAAGCACTGGAAGTTCAACCCCGCGGACATCGACGAGCGTCTGCGCTGGGACGAGTACCAGCAGGCGTACCAGGTGGCGTTCGACCGCACCTCGACCGAGCAGGCGCCCTGGTACGTCGTGCCGGCGAACCGCAAGTGGTACGCCCGCCTCGCCGTGCAGCAGCTCCTGCTCCGGGCCCTCGAGGACATGCACCTCTCGTGGCCGGCCGCCGACTTCGACGTGGCCGAGCAACGACAGCGGCTCGCCGAGTCCTGACCGGCTGCGGGTCCGGGCCTGCGGGTCCGGGCCCGCGGCGATCCGGACTGGAGGCCCGGCGCACCCCCGTCACAGCCCCGCCGTCCTCGACGGGGCTGGCCCGCGTCCACCGACGGGGCTGGCCTTCGTGCACACGGTCGCGTAGAATCGCTCGGTCGGCCTTCGACACCGTGGCTCGCGAGTCGCGGACGTGTTTGGGTGTTGTGTAGTTCGAGGGCTGGAATCACGTCGATCGACGACGCGATGAACCCCCTCTCCACGAACCGCCCCCGCCGATGTCGCTGCCGGGCCGCGTGGTACGTCTGCACCCCGGAAAGAACACATGGCCCCGTACGACAAGGGCGCGAACTCGCGCGCCGACCGCTCCGACCGCGCTCGTCACCCGAACGGCACCCCCGCCGCTCGCAGTGCCAAGCACCGCGGCTTCCGAGCCCCTGAGCCCACCGCCCCGCGCCAGAAGCAGCGCTGGGACGCCGAAGAGCGCCGCTCCCGTCCGTCGTCGGGCGAGCGCCCGAACTGGGAGCCCCGTGACAGCCGCGGCAGCCGTCCGGCGTGGGAGCCCCGCGGTGCGGGCCGTCCCGCACGCGGTGACGACCGTGCCCCGCGCAGCTTCGACCGGAACGACCGCGGCCCGCGTCGCGACGACGACCGCGCACCCCGCCGCGACTCCGGCGACCGTGCCCCGCGCAGCTTCGACCGGAACGACCGCGCTCCCCGTCGTGACAACGACGACCGTCCGCGTCGTTTCGACCGTGACGACCGCGCTCCCCGCAGCTTCGACCGCAACGATCGCGCGCCCCGTCGTGACAACGACGACCGTCCGCGTCGTTTCGACCGTGACGACCGCGCTCCCCGCAGCTTCGACCGCAACGA
>NZ_JASDDD010000080.1:0-2849 GCF_030407555.1 Curtobacterium sp. APC 4022 | reverse complement strand
ATCGCGCGCCCCGTCGTGACAACGACGACCGTCCGCGTCGTTTCGACCGTGACGACCGTGCCCCGCGCAGCTTCGACCGCACCGACCGCGCGCCCCGTCGGGACAACGACGACCGCCCGCGCCGCTTCGACCGGGACGAGCGCGCTCCGCGCAGCTTCGACCGCAACGACCGCACCGACCGCGCTCCCCGTCGTGTCAACGACGACCGCCCGCGCCGCTTCGACCGGGACGAGCGCGCTCCGCGCAGCTTCGACCGCAACGACCGCAACGACCGCGCGCCCCGTCGTGACAACGACGACCGCCCGCGTCGTTTCGACCGGGACGAGCGCGCTCCCCGCAGCTTCGACCGCACCGACCGCCCCACCGAGCGCACCCCGTTCGTCCCCGCGGACGACGTCAAGCTCGAGAAGCTGCAGGCCGAGGCGACCATCGCCGCCGACGTCGACGGTGTGACCTTCGGCGACCTCGGCATCGGCGGCAACATCTCCCGCGCCCTCGCCGAGCTCGGCGCAGCGAGCCCGTTCCCGATCCAGGCCGCGACGATCCCCGACGTGCTCGCCGGCAAGGACGTCCTCGGCCGCGGCCGCACGGGCTCCGGCAAGACCATCGCGTTCGGCGCCCCGCTCGTCGAGAAGCTCATGGAGCACGGCGGCGGCACGAAGCGCAAGATGGGCCGCGCCCCGCGTGCGCTCATCCTCGCGCCGACCCGCGAGCTCGCCCTGCAGATCGACCGCACGGTGCAGCCGATCGCCCGCTCGGTGGGGCTCTTCACGACGCAGATCTACGGCGGTGTCCCGTACGGCCGTCAGGAGGGTGCGCTCGAGCGCGGCGTCGACATCATCGTCGGCACCCCGGGTCGCGTGCAGGACCTCCTGAACAAGGGGAAGCTCGACCTCAGCGAGGTCGTCATCTCCGTCCTCGACGAGGCCGACCACATGTGCGACCTCGGGTTCCTCGAGCCGGTGCAGGAGATCCTCCGCGCCACCGCCGAGGTCACCCCGCAGGGCAACCGCGCGCAGAAGCTGCTGTTCAGCGCCACCCTCGACACCCAGGTCGCGGCGCTCGTCGAGCAGTTCCTGCACGAGCCGAGCGTGCACGAGGTCGCGGGTGAGGACCAGGCGTCCTCGACCATCGACCACCGCGTGCTCGTGGTCGAGCAGCGCGACAAGGACCGGGTCCTCGAGGAGCTCGTCGCCGGCGAGGGCAAGACCATCGTCTTCGCCCGCACCCGCGCCTACGCCGAGCGGCTCGCCGAGCAGTTCGAGGACGCCGGCATCCGCGCGACCTCGCTGCACGGCGACCTCAACCAGTCGCGCCGCACGCGCAACCTGTCGCTGCTCACCAGCGGCCGGGTGAACGTGCTCGTCGCCACGGACGTCGCCGCGCGCGGCATCCACGTCGACGACATCTCGCTGGTCGTGCAGGCCGACGCGCCGGACGACTACAAGGCGTACATGCACCGCTCCGGCCGCACCGGTCGTGCCGGCAAGGAGGGCACGGTCGTCACGATCGTCCCGCGCAGCCGTCGCCGGAAGATCGAGGGCATCCTCGAGCACGCCGAGATCGAGGCGGACCTCGTCGAGAGCGGCCCCGGCGACCGCATCCTCGCGGAGCTCGCCGCGCGCTGACCCCGCGACACGACGGCGTCTGCCCGAGACGCCGTCGAAGCGCCGAGACGCCGCCGGATCCGGCGGCGTCTCGGCGTTGACGCGGCGTCTCGATGCCGCGGACGCACCACGTGACGGACGGGAGGCCCGGTACCAGCTGGTACCGGGCCTCCCGTCCGTCTGTCGTCGCGTCGCGCGACCCGCTTCAGCGGTTGAAGAACAGCACCCCGCGCGCGTAGCCGGCCTGTCCGGCGTGCTGGACGCAGTCGTCGAGGATGCTGACGAGGCGGGTGCCGACGGTCACGGGCGGGTCCCAGGCCTCGTCGACGACGGTGTCGAGGTCCTCGGGCGACAGGGTGTGCAGGTAGGCGACCGTGCGCTCGTGCACCGCGCCGAGGTAGCCGTTCAGCAGCTCCGCGGACGCCCGCACCCGACCGACGTCGTCACGGGACATGCCGTACCCGAGCGCCTCGGCGGGGAACGGCAGGCCGAACCGCTCCACCCAGCCGTCGGCGGTCCAGACCTGCTCGGAGTCGGCGAGGTCGGCGATCTGGGAGTCCTGCCCGCGTGCGATGTGCCAGGCGAGCCAGGCGAGCGTGTTCGCACCGGCGGCCGGGCGGGAGGCGAGCTGGTCCTCCGACAGGCCGTCGACGGCACGCCCGACGGTCTCGGGGACGCGGGAGAAGGCTTCGACGAGGAGTTCGGCGGGGGTCATGTCCCCGACGCTACGCCCGCCCGGGTTCAGACGCTGGTGGCTCCGGAGTGACGCTCGAGTGCCGCGCCGAACAGCGAGAACTGCGTCGCCAGTCGAGCGCGGTCGGCCGGGGCGACGACCTCGCGGACGGCAGCCGACCAGACCGCGCTGATCTGCTGCGCGACGGCCGCACCCGAGGGGGTGAGGTGCAGCAGCACGCTCCGGCGGTCGGTGGGGTTCGGGCGCCGCTCGAGGTGGCCGTGCCGCTCCAGACGGTCGATGAGCGAGGTGGTCGCTCCGGTCGAGAGCCCGAGGTACTCGCCCGCCTGCTTCGGGGTGGCGCCGCCGGTGGCCGTCTCGAGGAAGAACACCAACCGGGTGTCGGTGGCGTTGAGTCCCCGGGCGGCGCTCTCGCGGGTCAGCACCCGCGCGTTCTGGGTCTGGAAGCGACGGAACGCTGCCATCAGGTCGGTGAGGTCGTCGCCGTCCCCGGACGCCGCGACCACGGGTGGGGTGGGGGCTGCACCGGGGAGCGGGGCGGCGACGAC
>NZ_JASDDD010000079.1:0-10614 GCF_030407555.1 Curtobacterium sp. APC 4022 | reverse complement strand
GGACGGGGCTCGTTGAGCTCCGCGTCCTGCTCCCAGCGCTCGGCGAGGTCCGGGTTCGCGATCGCGGGACGGCCGACGGCGATGGCGTCGGCGATGTCCTCGTCGATCACGGCGATCGCCTCGTCGCGCGTGGTCATCGCGCTGAAGCCCGAGTTGACGACGAAGGGGGCGCCCGCGGTGCGGCGGATGTGCTGCACGAGGTCACCGGCCGGCTCGGCGTGCAGGACGTCGATGAAGGCGAGGTCGAGCGGCGCCAGGCCCTCGGCGATCGCGGAGTAGACGGCGCGCACGTCGGCGGCGTCGTCCTCGATGACGCCCTGGATGCCGTGCTCCGGCGACAGACGGATGCCGGTGCGGTCCGCGCCGACGGCCTCGGCGACGGCCGTGACGACCTCGACGGCGAAGCGGGCGCGGTTCTCCGGCGAGCCGCCGTACTGGTCCGTGCGGGTGTTCGAGTGGCTCGACATGAACTCGTGCACCAGGTAGCCGTTGGCGCCGTGGACCTCGACACCGTCGATGCCGGCGGCGATCGCGTTGCGGGCGGCCTGGACGAAGCCCTGGACGGCCTCGGCGACCTCGTCGGTGGTCAGCTCGTGGGGGACCGGCATGTCGGCCTTCGAGCCGTCGGCCAGGTGCGTCTGACCCGGGGCGGCGACGGCGCTCGGGCCGACGATGCGCGGGGTCTGCGAGATGTCGGGGTGCGAGACGCGGCCACCGTGCATGAGCTGCATGACGATCGTGCCGCCGCGCTCGTGGACGGCGTCGGCGACGCGGCGCCAGCCGGCGATCTGCTCGTCGGTCTCGATGCCGGGCTGGCCGGGGTAGGAGCGGCCCTCCTGCACGGGCCAGGTGCCCTCGGTGATGATCATGCCGAGGCTCGCGCGCTGCGCGTAGTGCTCGACGAGCAGGTCGTTCGGGATCCCGTGCTCACCGGCGCGGGTGCGCGTGAGCGGGGCCATGACGATGCGGTTGCTGAGTCGGAGTGCGCCGAGGGCGGTGGGTTCGAAGAGCTTCACGCCGAGCGGGAACGCCGACACCATGTTGCCTATTCCAACTCGGTCACGCTGTCCGGTTCTCGCGATCAGGGTCGCGGGCACACCAGCGTGGAGGAGCGGACCTGGCCCTCGGGACGGATCACGGTGTGCAGGGACAGCGGCTGGTGGCAGATCGGGCAGCCGCGGTCGACCGTGCGGTCGTCGAGGCCCTCGGGGTGACCGGCGCCGATCTGGGACGGCCCCATCTTGTTGATCAGCGTGGTGTTCCAGCGTTCGTACCACTGCGCGAAGCGTCCCATGATCACCCTTCCGTTCGTGCCCTGATCGTTAGTGTACTCGCTGTCTGGTGCGTTGCGCGGGTCAGGCGTCATCGACGATCTCGAGGAGTGCCGTCAACTCGTCCTTCAGGGCCTCGAGCCGGGCCACCGGCCACCCGAGCTGGGCGGCGACCGCGACGGGGACGGCCTCGGCGCGGTCGCGGAGGGCCCGACCGGCTGTCGTCAGGGACACCGCGAGCTGTCGTTCGTCCTCGGTGCTGCGGCCACGGCGGACGTAGCCGGACGCTTCGAGCCGCTTGAGCAGCGGACTGAGCGTCGCCGACTCCAGGCGGAGTTCGCCCGCGATCTCGCGCACCGAGCGGGGATCCCGCTCCCAGAGCGCGAGCATCACGAGGTACTGCGGGTGCGTCAGGCCCATCGGCTCCAGGTGCTCGCGGTAGAGCCCGACCACACTCCGACTCGTGGCGGCGAGGGCGAAGCAGAGCTGCCGGTCGAGGGAGAGCGGGTCGGTCTCGGTGTGGAGCATGCGCCCACCGTACCCTTCGTGCACGAAGCAGCGGTGATCGCGACAGCGGAACACCGGTGTTCGTCTGTTGCGTCGCGCATCTGCGCGATGTGTTCGACGAACACCGGTGTTCCGCCGGGGTGGCGCGGGGTGGACGACGGACGGGAGGCCCGGTGCCGGTCTCGTGGACCGGCACCGGGCCTCCCGTCGGTGACGCTGGTGCCTACGCGCGGTGCGAGGGCGAGTGACCCGAGTCGTGGGTCGGCGCGTCCGGCTCGGCCGGAGCGGCGTGCGAGCCGTGGTGCGCGTTGCCGTCGCCGTTGCCCTCGCCCACTGCACCGGAGGACGCGTGCTGCGTCGCCGGCTGCATGCGCTCGAGCTTGGCGCCCTCGACGTCGACGTCCGGCAGGATCCGGTCGAGCCACTTCGGGATCCACCAGGCGCTCTTGCCGAGCAGGTGCATCACGGCCGGGATCAGCAGCATCCGGACCACGAACGCGTCGAGCAGGACGCCGAACGCCAGCCCGAACCCGATCGGCTTGATGGTCGACGAGTCCGAGAAGATGAACCCGGCGAACACCGAGATCATGATGATCGCGGCCGCCGTGACCACCGCGCGACCGGCGTGCAGACCACGCTGGACCGCGACCTTCGCGCTGGCCCCGTGGGCGTACGCCTCGCGCATGCCGGAGACCAGGAAGAGCTGGTAGTCCATCGCGAGCCCGAACAGGATCCCGATCTCGATGATCGGCAGGAAGCTCAGGATCGGCGCCGGGTCGTGCACGCCGAACACGCTGCCGAGCCAACCGAACTGGTAGATCGCGGTCAGACCACCGAACGACGCGAGCACCGACAGGATGAAGCCCGCCGTCGCGGTGATCGGCACCAGGAACGACCGGAACACGATGATCAGGATGATCAGCGACAGACCGACCACGACCGCCAGGTAGAGCGGCAGGACGTTCGCGAGCTTCTCGGACACGTCGATGTTGGCGCTGGCGTTGCCGGCGACGCCGAGCTCCACCTTGCCGTCGTCGGTCGAGACGCTCTGCGAGCGGAGGTCCTTGACGAGCGTCTCGGTGGAGACGCTGTCCGGGCCGCCGTTCGGCTTCACCTGGAACGCGATGATCGAGCGGTCCTTCGACGCACCGATCGGCAGGACGGCGTCGACGTCGTCGTTCTTCGACAGCGCCTGACCGATCGTGACCTCGGTGCCGGTGACGTCGTCCTTGCTGACGGCCTTCGGCAGCGTCGCGACGACGAGCAGCGGGCCGTTCTGGCCGGCACCGAACTCCTTCTCGAGCGTCTTGTACGCCTTGTACTGGCTGGACTCGACCGCTTCGGACGAGCCGGAGGGCAGGCCCAGGCGCATCTGCGTGGCGGGGAGTGCGATGGTGCCGAGGACGGCGACGCCCGCGACGAGGGTGATCACGGCACGCCAGGTCGACATCGGCTTGTTCGGCACCTGCACCGAGCCGGTGTGCCCGATCTGCTGGCGCTCCTTCTTCCGGAGGATCCGCAGGCCGAGCAGCGACAGCAGGGCCGGGGTGAACGACGTGGCGATGAGGATCGCGAACAGGACCGCGACCGCACCGACCGTGCCCATCAGGCCGAGGAACGGGATGCCGGTGATGTTCAGCGCGAGCAGCGCGACGATGACCGTCGTGCCCGCGAAGACCACCGCGTTGCCGGACGTGCCGTTCGCGAGCCCGATCGACTCGTGCACGCCCATGCCCTGCTTCAGCTGGGTCCGGTGACGGTTGAGGATGAACAGCGAGTAGTCGATGCCGACCGCCAACCCGAGCATCACCCCGAGCACGGGCGTGACCGAGATGAACTCGACCAGGCCGGAGAAGGACAGTGAGGCGAGGGTCGCGACGCCGACGCCGAGCACGGCGCTGAGCAGCGGGATGGCGGCGCCGATCACGGTGCGGAGCATGAGGAACAGCACGAGGGCGGCGATGATGACGCCGATGATCTCGCCCGGTCCGAGGATCGACGGCACGCCCTGCGCGATGTCGTTCGAGACGAAGACGTCGACGCCGCTGATCTTCGCCGCGTCGGCACGGTCGGAGATCTCCTGCTTCGTGGTCTGCGGGACCTCGTAGGTCGACTTCGTGAACTGCACCGTGCCGATGGCGGCGGAGTCGTTCGAGGACACGAAGCGGATGTCCTTCGACAGGTCGAGAAGGTCGGAGCCCTGCTCGAGGTCCTTCTCGTTGTCCGCGAGCTTCTTCGTGTTCGCGTCGATCGTCTTCTGCGCGTCGGCGATCTTCTGCTCACCCGCGGTCAGCTGCTGCTTCTGGGCGTCGATCTGTGCCTGCGCCTGGGCGAGCTGCTGCTGGCCGGCCTGCGCCTGGGCCTGTGCGGCGGCGCTGGCAGCCGCGGCGGCACCGGCGGCCTGTGCCTGCGCCTGTGCCTGGGCCTTCTGCGCGTCGAGCTGCGCCTGGGCGTCCTTGATCTGCTGCTGGCCGGACTCGAGCTGGGTCTTCTGCGCGTCGAGTTCCTTCTGCCCGTCCTCGAGCTTCTTCCGGCCGTCGGAGATCTCCTTGCGGCCGTCGACGATCTTCTGCCGCTGGTCGTCGAGCTGCTGCTGGGTGGCGAAGCCGTCGGTGGTGCCCTTGATGCCGGGCAGGTCCTCGAGGTCGGTCAGGAACGACTTCACCCCGTCCTTCTGGCTGTCCGAGAAGGCCTTGCCGTCGGTCGTCTGGAAGACCAGCGTGCCGTTGCCGCCGTTCGCGCTCGGGAACTTGTCGGCCAGCTCGTCCTGCACCTGGCTGGTCTTCGTGCCGGGGATCGTGATCGAGGACGAGATGGTGCCCGCGAACAGGCTGAAGGTGACACCGGCGATCGCCATGAGGACGATCCAGGCGATGATCACCGTCCAGTGTCGGCGGGCCGCGAAGCGACCGAGGCGGTAGAGGAGGCCGGCCATGCTGGGCTCCGTTCCTTTCGTCGTGGGTGGTGCTGTCGAACGGGGTGCGCCGGTGGACCCCTGGGAGGACGTCGAGTGGTCAGTGTTCGGGCAGGTACCCGCTGCGGACGCTGTGCACGAGCCGTCCGAGCAGGGCGTCCCAGTCGTCCCGGGCCTCGTCGTCCAGGCGGGGGCCGGTGGTCGAGATCCAGTGGTCGGCGATGACGACGATGCCGCTCATCAGCGAGTCCACCAGCAGAGCGGTGTCCAGGGCATCAGCTGCGTGGTGCCGACGGGCGACCTCGCTGCGGAGACGCCCGGTCACGCGGGCGAACGCGGTCTGCGTGAGGGCGGCTGCCTTCGGGTCGTCGTCTTCGGGCTCGCCGAGGATGCCGTACAGCTGGACGATGGCGCCGGGCAGGTCGGTGCCACGGGCGGCGGACTCGAGCTCGTCGAACATCGCGGCGCGGCTGCCGTCGCCGACCGGGGTGTTCGCGATCTCGGCGAGGAACTGGTCGATGATCACCGACAGCACCTCTTCGCACACCGACAGGCGGATCTCGTCGAGCGACGCGAAGTGGTTGAAGACCGTGCGTCGGGCGACGTCGGCGCGGGCGGCGAGCTCGTCGACGCTGAACTCGCCGCCGCGCTCGTCGATCAGGTCGCGGGCGGCCTGCAGGATCGCTGCCCGGTGCCGTGCCTTGAGGGCAGCACGGCGGTCGGGTGAGAGGGTCACGCAGAAGACACTAAGTGCATCGATGCACTCGGTGCACCTTCCTGGAGATGATCCCCAGGTTCGTCCCCCGACCAGCGGGAGCGGACCTGCGGGAGCCCGCAGGCGCACTCGGCGACAGGCGGGATCGCCGCACTATCGTGTGACGATGCCGGACCGGACGAGGGTGATCATCGCGACCGTGCTCCTCGTCGCGGCCACCATCGCGCTGTCCGGCTGCCAGTCGATGACCGCGCCGGTCGGGCTCCCGAGCAGCGCACCCAGCGCGGGGACGGGCCGGGACGCGGGCACGCCGACCCCTGCGGCACCGACCCCGGCGAGCACGACGAGCGCCGCCACCACCCGCGCGCTCGACGCGCTCGAGCGCCGCGACGACGCCCGCCTGGGCCTCGTCGCGATCGACACCGGCAGCGGGGCGACCGTCACGCACCGGGCCGGGGAGCGGTTCGCGTTCGCGTCCGCTGCGAAGGTGTTCATCGCCGCGACCGTCCTGGACGACGCCCGGTCGGGCGACCTCGACGCCGTCGTGCCGATCGAGCAGCGCGACCTGCTGTCGTACGCCCCGGTGACGTCGCAGCACGTCGGCTCGGGCATGACCGTCCGGGCGCTGCTCGACGCGATGCTGCGGTCGAGCGACAACACGGCGGCGAACCTGCTCGTCGCACGGGTCGGCGGTCCGTCGGTCGTGCAGCAGTGGCTCCGGGGGATCGGTGACCAGGTCACCCAGGTCGTCCGGGTCGAACCGGACCTCAACGAGGCCACCCCGGGGGACGAGCGCGACACGACCACACCGGCCCAGTTCGCGGCGGACCTGCGGACCGTCCTGCTCGGCGACGCGCTGCGGCCGGCGGACCGGAAGATGCTCGTCGAGACGATGGCCGGCACCACCACGGGTGCGGCGACCATCCGCGCCGGTGTCCCGACGGGCTGGTCGGTCGCCGACAAGACCGGCACCGGCTCCTACGGGGTGCGGAACGACGTCGGGATCGTCACGCCGCCGGGCCGGGCGCCGATCGTCCTCGTCGTGATGACCAGTCGGTCGCGGGCGGACGCGAAGCCGGTCGACGCGCTCGTCGCGGCGGCGACGAAGGTGACCGTGGCCGCCCTGCCGGGCTGACCGGCGCAGGCAGACGACGGAACGGGAGGCTCCCCACCAGCTGGTGGGGAGCCTCCCGTCCGTCGTGCCGTTCCGCCGGTCTGGCGGTCGTGTCAGGAGACCGGCTTGCTCTCGTCGATCCAGCCCGCGAGCTTCGTCATGTAGTCGGCCTGCGAGGCGTAGTCGAGGGCGGGGAAGGTCCAGCTGTGGACCTGGCCGGCCTCAAGGGCGGCGTTGTCGGCGAACGTCGGCTGCTTCTCGAGGTCCGCGACCTGGTACCCCTGCTGCGAGAGCAGGATCACGTCACCGGTGATCTGGCCCGCGTTCTCCCAGCTGTAGATGCCCCAGTACCAGCCCTTGGGCTTCGGGACGACGAAGTCGACGCCGAAGTCGGTGTACATCTGCAGCGTCGGCTCGTCGGACGGGCGGGTGACGTAGGCGCCGTCGCCGTCCGCGTACATCGAGACGATGGACAGGTCCTTGCCCTTCACGGCCTTCTGCAGCGCGTCCTTGGCGGTATCGAAGTCCTTCTCGGCGGCCTCGACCCGGTTCTCCTTCGCCCCGAGGGACTCGGCGAGGTCGGCGATGTGCTCGATGACGTCCTCGCCCTCGCCGCCCCACTTGACCTGGGCGATCGGTGCGATGGCCGCGACCTGCTGCTGCTGTTCCTTGTCCTTGAAGCCGTAGGCCGGCTGGGTGGCGTCGAGCGTCCCCTTGGCGTCCGTCGGGTAGACCGAGGTGACGACGAGGTCGGGCTTCAGTGCCGCGAGCTTCTCGAGGTCGATGTCGCCGTAGCCGTTGCCGAGCTGCGTGATGCCGTCCTTGTCGAGATCCGTGAAGCGCTGGTCCTTCGCCATGGTCAGCTGCCCGAAGGTGCCGACGGGGCGCAGGCCGTACTCGATGAACGAGATCGCGATGTCGTTGAGGACCACGACGCGCTTCGGGGTGTGGTCGACCTTGACGGTCGCTCCGGTGGCGTCCTCGTACGACCACGCGCGGGAGGACGCGCTCGTGCCGTCGCCGGCGTCGTCGGATCCGCCGGTGCTCGAGCAGCCGGTCAGGATGAGGGCCGTCGCGGTGACGGCGGTCAGGAGGGCGGCACGGACCGTGCCGCGGCGGAGAGTGTTCACGTTAGGTGAGCCTAACCTAACCCGAATGGATGCACCAGTTCCGTGGTGGATCCCGGGCCGGGAGGCGCGTCAGACGTCGTGCTCGTCGGCCTCCGGCACAACCATGGGTGCGCCCGTCACCGGGTCCGGCACGACACGGGCGTGCAGCCCGAACGCCTGCGCGAGGACGGCCGGGGTGAGGACCTGGGCGGGCGTCCCGTCGGCGACCACCCCGCCGTCGTGCAGCACCACGAGTCGGTCCGAGTACCGCGCGGCCAGGGTCAGGTCGTGCAGCACCATCACGACGGTCGAGCCCTGCTCGCGGTTGATCCGCCGGACGAGCCGGAGGACGTCGAGTTGGTGCGCCAGGTCCAGGTACGTCGTCGGTTCGTCGAGCAGGAGCGTGTCCGCACGCTGCGCCAGGACCAGGGCGATCCAGGCGCGCTGACGCTGCCCACCGGACAGGCTCGCGACGTCACGGTGGGCGACCTCGGTCAGGCCGGTCGCCGCGATGGCGTCCTCGGCGACGGCCGCGTCCTCCGCAGTCCACGGGCGGGCCCACGACTGGTGCGGGTTCCGGCCGCGCATCACCAGGTCGAGCACGCTCGTGCCGGCCGGGGCGAGCGGCGACTGCGGCAGGATCGCGAGCTGCCGCGCGACCGCCCGGTTCGGTTCCTTCCGGATCGGCCTGCCGTCCAGCAGCACCTCGCCGGCCAGCGGCTTGAGCACCCGGCCGAGCGCCTTCAGGAGCGTCGACTTGCCGCAGCCGTTCGCGCCGAGGAACGTCGTCACGGTGCCGTGCTCGATCGTCAGGTCGAGGTCGCGGATGACCGGGGTCCGGTCGTACCCGACGGACAGGCCACGGGCCTCCAGGACGGGCACGGTGTGCTCGCGGGCGGCGGCCGGCGTCTCGGTCGGGACCGGGTGGGTCGTCGTGGTCATCGGGACATCTCCTTGCGGTGACGGATGAGGAGCCAGATCAGGTACGGGGCGCCGATCACGGTGGTGACGATGCCGACCGGCACCTGCCAGGGGAAGACCGAGCGGGCGAGCAGGTCCGCGCCGAGGACCAGCACCGCGCCGAGCGCTGCCGACAGCAGCAGCGGTGGCCGGTTCGTCCCCGCGATCCGCAGTGCGATCTGCGGCACCACGAACGCGACGAAGCCGACCGGGCCGGCGGCGGCGACCGCGGCGGCGGTCAGGACGACCGCCAGGCCGATCACGAGCAGCCGGTGCCGCTGGACACCCAGGCCGACGCCGGTGGCGACCTCGTCGCCGAGCTGGCCGATGCCGAGTGCGGCCGAGGTCGCGAGGGCGAGCGGCACCCCGACGGCGGCGATGACGAGCAGCGGCCACACCGTTGTCCACGAGGTGCTCGACAGGCTGCCGACGAGCCACTGCGACGCCGCGGTGGCCTGGGTGATCTTCGCGCGGACGAGCAGGTAGCTCGTGACGGCGTCGAGGGTCGCGCTGACCCCGATGCCGACCAGGATCAGCCGGTGGCTCTGCACGCCGCCGCGCCAGCCGAGCCCGTAGACGATCGTCGCCGCGACCAGGGCGCCGATCGTCGCGGCGACCGGGATGCCGCCGCCGAGGACCAGCGCGCTCACCGAGGAGCCGCCGCCGCCGAGGACGACCGCCGCCACCGCGCCGACGCTCGCGCCGGAGGTCACGCCGATGATGTCCGGCGTGCCGAGCGGGTTGCGGGTGAAGGTCTGGGTCAGGGCACCGGCGACCGCGAGCGTCACACCGACCAGCGCGCCGGTCAGGACGCGGGGCAGGCGCAGGGTCGTCACGATGAACTGGTCCGGCCCGGACTCCAGGCCGAGCAGCGCACGGACGACGGTGCCCGGGGCGATGAACGTCGAGCCGATCGCGACACCGAGGACGACGAGCAGCAGGGCGGCGACGACCGCGACGACCGAGGTGGTGAGGACGCGGGGACGCCAGGCGAGACCGACCGGGCCGATGCGGACGCCGCGGCGGGGGCCGGTGGCGGTGCCCGTGGTGGTCGGCGTGGTGGCGCTCACAGGGACACCAGCGATCGACGACGGGCGACGGCGACGAACACCGGACCGCCGATGACGGCCAGGACGATGCCGACCTCGACCTCGGCGAACCCGCCGATCAGGCGACCGACCACGTCGGCCACCAGGACCAGCACGGCCCCGAGCAGCGCCGACGCCGGCAGGGTCCAGCGGTGCCCGGTGCCGACGACGGCGCGGGCGACGTGCGGCACGGTCAGCCCGACGAAGGCGATAGGACCGGCCGCGGCGGTGGCGCCGGCGGCGAGCAGGGTGATGCCGCCGAGGCCGACGAGCCGCGCGGTGAGCAGGTCCTCGCCCAGCCCCTTCGCCAGCTCCGAACCGAGTCCGAGCGCGTCGAGGGCCCGGGTGTTCCAGATCGCGAGCACGAGACCGACGGCCATGAAGGGCCACGCGGCCGCGAGCACGTCGAGCTGTCGTCCGGACAGGGACCCGACGACCCAGAGCCGGTACGCGTCGAGGGAGTCCTGGTCGGTGAGCACGATGAAGGACGTCAGTGCCCCGAGCAGGGCGGACACCGCGGCTCCGGCCAGGGCGAGCGGCACCGGGCTGGCGGTCCCGCTGCCGGCGACGGTCACCGAGAAGACGACGACGCTCGCGACGACCGCACCGACCAGCGCGAACCAGACCGAGGCGCTGGTGCTCGTGACGCCGAAGACGAAGACCCCGAGGACGACCGCCAGACCGGCACCGGCGGAGACGCCGAACAGGCCGGGGTCGGCGAGCGGGTTCCGTGTGTGCCCCTGCATGAGCAGTCCGGCGATGCCGAGGGCCGCGCCGACGCTCGCGCCGATCAGGGTGCGGGGGACACGGGAGCCCCAGACGATCGCCTCGTCGGTCCCGGAACCGCTGCGCATCAGGCCGGCGAACACCCGGTCGGCACCGATGTGGTTGCTGCCGAGGAGCATGCTCGCCACCGCTGCCGCCACGACCAGCACG
>NZ_JASDDD010000078.1:0-10826 GCF_030407555.1 Curtobacterium sp. APC 4022 | reverse complement strand
GCCGGGCGCGGCGGGGCGCGCCGTCGGGCGGGAGGCGCGGCCCCAGGCGGCCACGCGCCTCCCGTCCAACCGTGGGCCGGGGCGGCGTCGGACGGGACGCGCGGGCCTGGTCGGCCACGCGCCTCCGCCCAACGGAAGCCGGCCCGAACCGCGGGATGCCGCGGTTCGGGTTGGCGCGGCTTGTGCGGGTCCGCCTCGAACCGCGGGGCGGCGCGGCCGGGCGCGGCCGGACGGGAGGCGCGGATCGGGCTGGCCACGCGCCTCCCGTCCGGTGGCGGTCGGCTCCGGCAGCGGGCCCCGGTACCCTCGCAGCCACACGACGGAGGGGACCGGGATGGACGTGCAGGCGGCGCTGGGACGGGCGCGACAGGTGATCGCGGTCGTCATGACCCCGAAGCTCCTGGCGGGGATCGGGAACGATCGTGCCCACGAGCTCGGGGACGAACGGACCCGGGAGGCCGTGGCCCGGTTCGACTGGATCGACGCGGACGGAGCCGTGGACGCCCGACTGCTCGGCCAGGCGAAGGACGCGGTCGAGCTGCTCCGGTCCGACCGGGCGGTGTTGCACGTCGACCGGATCACCGCGCTGCCGCTGGACGCCGGTGCGCGTCAGCAGGTGTCGACCGCAGTCGTCCGGCTCGTGTTCGACCGACTCGGGCCGTCACGCCGTGTCCCGGAGAGCACGCTCAACGCGGCGCTGGCGATGCTCGTCGCCGACGTGGCGCTGGTGCGGCGGGACGCCGTCGACGCGGGTGTCCTCACGCGGTCGGCGGACGGCTCGGCGTACGCGCTCCGGGCGGAGTGACCGAGTGACCGAGTGACGGGCCCGACCATGCCGCGGTGGGTGTGGTTGGTTGGGCTCGTGACCACGACCCCGAGCGCCCCTCCGGCGGCGACCCCCGACGCCGCGATGCTCGAAGCCGCCCGTCGTGCCGAACGGCTCGCCGAGCACGGGCCGACCGTCCACGGGCCGACCGTCCACGGGCCGTCCGTCACGGCTGTCATCGCCGTCGGCGCGGTGCTCCTGACCCTCGCCGTACCCGTCATCGTGTTCGGCGAACGCTGGTGGCCCGGGCCGGTCACCGTGGCGGTGCTCGGCACGGTGCTCGCCGTGCGGAACTGGTTCGTCGCCCGTCGGCGTCACACCCTGCAGCCGTTCCGGATCGCCACCGACGAGCGTCCGTTCGCGGTCCTCGACCGTGAGCAGCGGCAACGGACGGGGCGTCAGATCACCGGTCGCGAGCCGGTGTCGGCGGACAGCGCGCCCCTCGTCCGCGCTTTCCTGGAGTGGCAGCGGCGGTCGTCCCGGGTCGCTGCACCGGGTCTCGTCGCCCTCGGAGCCGTCATGGTCGGCTCGGCCTGGGGCCTCGCGCTGTCGTCCGGCGACGTGTGGCTCCTCGCGTTCCTGATCGTGGTGGCCGTGCTCATCGGCGCGATGGGCGCGGTCGAGGCACGTCGCGCGGAACGTGTCCTCCGGTCGTTGCCCGACTCGTTGCCGTCGACGGATCGATCGACGGCTCCGGCCACCGGTCCGGAGGCCTAGACCTGCCGTCCGGCGTACTCCGGTTCAGCGGGCGAGCGCTGCCGCGATCCACCCCGGCCGGTGTGCCCGGACCCCGAGCGTGACCGCGCGGATGCCGATGTAGCCGAACGAGAAGACCGCCCACAGCGACGCCAGGTCGTCCCCGAGCCACCACAGCAGCGGCAGGTACACGGCCAGGTTCACGACACCGGCGAGGGCCAGGTACCGGGCATCCCCGGCGCCGATGAGCACCCCGTCGAGCACGAACACGTACCCGGCGACCGGCAGCCCGGCAGCCAGGAGGACCAGAACGAGCGGCAACGCTGCCCGGACCGCACCGGAATCGGAGAACACCGGCCCCAGGATGCCGCTGACGGCGAGGGTCAGCGCCCCGAGCAGGACGCCACCGGCGATGCCGAGGAGGACGAGCCTCCCGGTCACCAGCCGGACGCGCTCGGCGTCCCGCGCCCCGAGCGCGTGACCGACCAGTGCCTGGCCGGCGATCGCCAGCGCGTCCAGCGCGAACGCGAGCGTGCTGAACACCGTCAGCCCGATCTGGGTGGTCGCGAGGCCGATGGTGCCGAGCCCGGTCGCGGACGCGATCGTGGTGAGCATCGCGATCCGCAGCGACGCGGTGCGGAGGAACAACCAGGCCCCGGAGCGCAGCGCCCGGACCACACCCGAGGCACCCGGTCGCAGCGGCGCACCGGAGGCGCGCGCTGCCCGGATCGCGATCACGACGTACACGGCCGCCATCGCCCACTGCACGACGACGGTGCCGGCCGCGGACCCCGCCACGCCCCACCCGAGCCCGTAGATGAGGAGGGCGTTGAGCAAGCCGTTCGCGATGAAGCCCACGGTGGCGACGACGAGCGGGGTCCGGGTGTCCTGCAGTCCGCGGAGCAACCCCGTCGACGCGGTCACGACCAGGATGCCGGGCAGGCCGATCAGCGAGACGAGCAGGTACGTGGTCGCGGCTGCGGACACCTCCGGCGCGGCGCCGAAGAGGTCGATGAGCGGACCGGCGAGCGGCCAGCCGACCAGCGCCAGGACGACACCGAGGCCGAGCGCGAGCCACATCCCGTCGATGCCGGCGTGCACCGCGCCGCGGCGGTCACCGGACCCGAGGGCGCGTGCGACGGCCGGGGTGGTGGCGTACGCCAGGAAGACCAGGAGGCCCGTGACCGTCTGCAGGACCGCGCTCGCCACGCCGACGGCCGCCAGTGACGTCGCCCCGAGGTGCCCGACGAGGGCCGTGTCGGTGAGCAGGAAGAGCGGCTCGACGACGAGTGCGCCGAGCGCCGGCAGGGCGAGCCGGACGATGTCACGGTCGACCGAACGACGATCCCGGCGCGCATCGGTCGCCGTCACGACGGCGGTCGCGGTCTCGTCCTCGGAGTCAGGGGGCACCAGGACATCCTGCCAATGGCTACGGTCGAGGTGTGGACGTCGTCGCACTCGTCCCCGCCGTGGTGGGGATCGCACTCAGTCCGCTCGTGATCGCCTCGGTCGTGTTCCTGCTCGGCCACCGGGGTGGGTACTCCTCCGCTGCCGCGTGCGCCACGGGGTGGGTCCTCAGTGTGGCCACCGCGCTCGTCGTCGCCGTCCTGCTCGGCGAACGGCTGCCGTCTCCCACAGGCGGGAAGACCGACGTCCGAGCCGTGATCGAGGTCGCCGCCGGTGTGCTGCTCCTCGGACTCGCGGTGTGGCAGTGGACCGTGCGTCGGCTGCCCGACGGCCGTCCGCGCAGCGCCGGGTGGTCGGACCTGATGGCGGCGATCGGGCCGGCGCGGGCCTTCGGCGTCGGCGTGGCCTGGTTCGTGACGAACCCGAAGGCGTTGGTGCTGTCGTTGACGGCCGGTCTCGTGGTCGGCGACGCGGACCCGTCGGTGGCGGGCCTGGTCGTCGCGGGGACCGCCTACGTGGTGCTCGCGGGGTCCACGGCCGTGCTGCCGATCGCGGTCGCGGCTGCGCTCGGGCGTCGAGCCGAACCGGTCCTCGTGGCCACGAGGCGGTTCATCGCGAAGCGCGGCTCCGTCGCCCTCGTCGTCGTCCTCGTGGTGCTCGGCGTGGTGCAGCTCGTCACCGGGGTCGTCGGGCTCCTCTGAGTGGTCGTGCCTGGGCCGTCGCATCTGGGCCGTCGCATCTGGCCCGTCGCATCTTGCCCGTCTTGTCGGGCCAGTCGTCTCCGGCCGGTCAGCCGCGCTTCGCGCTGTCCGGGCGGGGTTCGACGGGGACACCGCCGGTGGCCGCCCGCTCGGCGTCCGTCGCCGCGGGGCTGGCCGGTTCGGTGCCACGAGCTCGACCGATGAGGTCCATCAGGTGGTAGACGACGATCGCCGCGATGGTGCCGATGATGATGCCGCCGAACGTGGCACCACCGAAGTGGAACGTGAAGTCGGCGATGCCCATGATGAGCGCGATGCCCGCGGTCAGCTGGTTCTTCGGCTTGGCGAAGTCGACGCGGTTCTCGACCCAGATCCGGATGCCGATCACGCCGATCAGACCGTAGAGGGCGGTGGTCGCACCACCGAGGACACCGGCCGGGACGGTCGAGATGACCGCACCGATCTTCGGCGACAGTCCGAGCAGCACCGCGGCGATCGCAGCGACCCAGTACGCCGCCGTCGAGAACACCCGCGTCGCCGCCATCACGCCGATGTTCTCGCCGTAGGTGGTCGTCGCCGAGCCGCCACCGACACCGGCCAGGACAGTCGAGATGCCGTCGGCGAAGAGCGCGCGTCCGGTCAGCGGCGTGAGGTCGCGTCCGGTGAGCTGCCCGACGCCCTTCACGTGGCCGACGTTCTCGGCGACCAGGGCCAGGACCACGGGCAGGAACCCCAGGTACACGGCCATCTGTGACGGGTCGAACGCGGGTGCCGTGAAGGTCGGCAGGCCGACCCAGTCCGCCTTGGTGACCGCGCTGAGGTCGACCTGTCCGCCGATCAGTGCCGCGACGTAGCCGACCACCACACCGACGACGATCGACAACCGGCCGAGCAGTCCCCTGAAGAGGACCGTGCAGAGGACGATGGCCGCCAGCGTGATCACCGCGACCACCGGGGCGGCGACGAAGTTCTCCCGCGCGGCCGGAGCCAGGTTGAAGCCGATCAGGGCGACGATCGCACCCGAGACGACCGGTGGCATCAGGCGGTCGATCCACCCGGCGCCGGCCAGGTGCACGATGAGCCCGACGACGGCCAGCAGTGCGCCGACGACGATGATGCCGGACAGGGCGAGCGGGATGCCGCCGATCTTCGTCGCGGCCCCGATCGGCGCGAGGAAGGCGAACGACGAGCCGAGGTAGCTCGGCAGCCGGTTGCCGGTGAGGAGCAGGAACAGGATCGTGCCGATGCCGCTGAACAGCAGCGTCGTCGACGGTGGGAAGCCCGTGATGAGCGGCACCAGGAACGTGGCGCCGAACATCGCGACGACGTGCTGCACCCCGAGCCCGATCGTGCGGGGCCAGGTGAGGCGCTCGTCCGGCGCCACGATCGTCGCAGCGGAGACGGTGCGGCCGTCGCCGTGCAGCTTCCACGGAAGTCCCATGCGATGACCGTAGCGGGCAGACGGCCAGCGCGGCGGTCTGGGTTCGACCGCTGTGGAGAACGACTCGGGGCAACCGACGTGCCAGATATGGTGTGTGGAACGTCACGAGGAGCACCATGCGTCTGAACCACCCTGTCCTGGCCCCGACCGCAGTCGCTGCTGTCCTCGCCCTCGGCGCGCTCACCGCGTTGCCGGCGCTCGCCGCGGAGCCGGCGGCCGCAGCGGGGCAGCGTGCTCCGGGGACGTCCGGGGCCCAGCACCACGAGGGGGCCGTCGGCGTCACCACCGACTTCACGGCGGCCGTGCACTCGATCGCGCACGGCCCCGGCATCGTCACGCTCCGGGGGACGGTGGACCGCGGCACCAGCGTCGAGGTGGGCGGTGACGTCGTCGACCCGGTCTGGACCGAGGGTGACGCCGACGGACGCTGGGAGGCGCAGGTCCGGGTCCGCCGTGGCGAACACGTCATCCGGGTCACCTCGGCGGTCTCCGGGCAGGTCCTCGAGGTCCCGGTCGACCTGCTCATCCTGTTGCCGCCCGACATGCTGGCGACCGTCGACGGCATCGACCGGTCGATCGCGCTCGAGGGCTTCGCGTACCCGGATGCGCACCTCGTGGTCCGTGAGTCCGACACCGTCCTGGCCGAGACCGATGCAGCGGAGGACGGCTCCTGGCAGGTCGTCCTCCGTGACCTGGCCTTCGGCGCGCACCACATCGAGGTGGCGCAGTACTTCGACGGGACCCAGAACGGCGGCGTCGACGACGTCTACCAGGTGTCCGGTGCCGCGGTCGTCGAGACCACCTCGGTCTCACGCGAGACCGGGCGCATCACGCTGGCCGGCCGCGCCCCGGTCGGCACCACCCTCACCTTCACCGACGCCGCCGGCCCGGTGACCGACGGGGACGGCACACCCCTCGTCGTCGAGCTCGGCCGCGACACCGGATGGCAGGCCTCCTTGCCGATCCCGGACGACGTCCGCTTCGACCGGATCACCGTCGTCACCGCGGACGGCGACGACGAACTCGGGCGCACCGAGACCCGGGTGACCATCCCGATCGCGCTCGCCGGCGGCGTCGAGGAACTGCCGGACGGTCGGGTGCGGCTGCACGGCACCGGTGAGCCCGGCGGGACGGTGACGCTCGAGGACCAGGCCGGGACCGCGATCACCGACATGGCCGGAGCGCCGATCCGGACCGACATCGCGCGGGCGTGGGAACTCGTCGTGCCCCGAGCGGAGCTCCCGGCGGGCAGCGTCATCGCACGGCAGCGGGTCGGGGGCGTCGAACAGGGTGCCCTCCGCCTGGTCCTGCCCGCGCTGCCCGAGCGCCCGGGATCCGGGGCCGGTTCCGGGGCCGGCAGCGGGCCGGGTGTCGGCACGGGCGCCGGGGGTGGTGTGGTCACCGGCCCGGGTGTCGGCCGGCCCACCGCTGGCCGGTTGCACGCCGACGTCCACAGCACTGCCGCCGGTCGACTCGCGTACACGGGCGCCGAACTCGTCCGCCCGACGGTCACCGCCGGCGTGCTCGTCCTCCTCGGCGTGCTCGCGCTGCCGTGTGCCGGGGTGCTCCGCCGACGCGCAGCCCGACACCGATGAGCGCCGACCGGGTGGCGGACGGTGCCTCGGTGGCTATCGTGGTGAGCATGACCGACGTCGCAGGCACCACCGGAATCCGTACCGACGAACTCGACGAGTCGGTGCGGCCGCAGGACGACCTCTACCGGCACGTCAACGGCAGGTGGATCGACGAGACGCCGATCCCGGACGACAAGGCCCGCTACGGCTCGTTCACCGTCCTGGCCGAGGAAGCCGAAGCCGCCGTGCGCACGATCATCGAGCGCGCACAGAGCGCCGCGCCGGGCACCGAACAGCGCAAGGTCGGCGACCTCTTCACGTCCTTCACCGACGAGACCGCGCTCGAGGCACTCGGGTCCGCCCCGATCGAACCGCTCCTCGCCGACATCGCCGCGATCGAGGACAAGGACGACGTCCTGCGCATGGTCGGCCGCTTCGAACGACTGGGTCTGCCGAGCTTCATCCAGCTCTTCGTCGACAACGACCCGGGCGACCCGGACGCCTACGTCGTGTTCCTCGAGCAGTCCGGCCTGGGTCTGCCCGACGAGTCCTACTACCGCGAAGAGCGCTTCGCCGACATCCGCGAGAAGTACCGCGAGTTCGTCGGCTCGATGTTCCCGCTGGCCGGCTACGACGAGAGCGGCGACCGCACCGAGCACGTCATCGCCCTCGAGACCGCCATCGCGTCGGCGCACTGGGACAACGTCGCCACCCGCGACAGCCAGAAGACCTACAACAAGCTGCCGTGGGACGAGGTCTCGGCGCTCGCCGAGGGCGTCGACCTGCGGCTCTGGTGGCAGGCCATCGACGCACCTGCCGGAGCGTTCGACACCGTCGTGGTCCGCCAGCCGTCGTTCCTCACCGGTCTGGCGCAGCTGTTCCGCGAGCAGCCCCTGCCGGTCTGGAAGGACTGGCTGTGCTGGCAGGTCATCCGCGCGTCGGCGCCCTACCTGACCAGTGCGTTCTCGGCGACGAGCTTCTCCTTCTACGGCACCGCGCTCACGGGTGCGCCGAAGCAGCGTGACCGCTGGAAGCGCGGTGTCTCGCTGGTCGAGGGCGCGATGGGCGAAGCGGTCGGTCGCATCTACGTCGAGGAGCACTTCGACCAGACCTCGAAGGCGACGATGGACGACCTCGTCGCCAACCTGGTCGAGGCCTACCGCCAGAGCATCACGGGCCTCGAGTGGATGACCGACGAGACCCGGGCCCGCGCGCTCGACAAGCTCGAGAAGTTCACGCCGAAGATCGGCTACCCGGTGAAGTGGCGCGACTACAGCGCCCTGCCGGTCACCGCCGACGACCTGCTCGGCAACGTCCGGGCGATCGCGTCGTTCCAGGTCGACCGCGAGCTGGGCAAGATCGGCAAGCCGATCGACCGCGACGAGTGGTTCATGACCCCGCAGACGATCAACGCGTACTACAACCCGGGCTTCAACGAGATCGTCTTCCCGGCCGCGATCCTGCAGTTCCCGTTCTTCGAGGCCAGCCGCGACGCCGCTGCCAACTACGGCGCCATCGGTGCGGTCATCGGCCACGAGATCGGGCACGGCTTCGACGACCAGGGCTCGCAGTACGACGGCGACGGTCGCCTGCAGAACTGGTGGACCGAGGCTGACCGGCAGGCGTTCGAGGAGCGCACGAAGGCCCTCATCGCCCAGTACGACGCCCTGGTGCCGACCGAGGTGCCGGACGGCCACGTGAACGGTGCCCTCACCATCGGCGAGAACATCGGTGACCTCGGTGGGCTGTCGATCGCATGGAAGGCCTACTTGATCTCCCTCGACGGCGCGGAGCCGCCGGTGATCGACGGCCTGACCGGTGCCGAGCGCTTCTTCCTCAGCTGGGCGCAGGCCTGGCGGATGGCGATCCGTCCGGAAGAGGCCGCACGGCTGCTGAGCATCGACCCGCACTCGCCGAACGAGTTCCGCTGCAACCAGATCGTCCGCAACATCGACGTCTACTACGACACCTTCGACGTCTCGGACCGTGACGCGATGTACCTGGCCCCGGCCGAGCGCGTCGCCATCTGGTGATGACGGAGCCGGACGCGCCGCACTCGTCGCGCCGGCGCCGCCCCGGACGCCCCGCTGACGACGGCTCAGCGGGGAACGGTCCCGCCGGCGGTGGTCGAGCCGGCGGTGGCGGTCGGAGCCGTGGCAAGCACCGCGGTGGGGCGGACGAGCGCTTCACCGCCACGACGGAGGCGCTCGGCACCATCGCGCAGGACGGTGCCGGGGTCAGCGCCTCGATCATCGACACCTCGACCGGTCGCGCCCTGCTGGCGATCGACGACCGGCTCGTGCAACCGGTCTCCGGGCTCGGACGCGTGCTGCTCCTCATCGAGGTCGCGGCACAGCTCGAGGACGGTCGGCTGCACGGCGACCGTCTGCAGCGCATGGCCCGGGACACCGCGACCGGGGCAGGCCTGTGGCAGTTCCTGCAGGAATCGACCATGCAGGTGTCGGACCTCGCCACGCTGGTCGGTGCGACCGCCGACGCCTGGGCGACGAACGCCCTGCTCACGACGGTCGGGATCGACGCGGTGCGTGCCCGTGCCGAGTCGCTGGGTGTCGAACGGTCCGCCCTGATCGACCGTGTTCGGGACCGCCGCGGTCCGGACGACGCCCCGGACGTGTCGGTCGCTGCCTCGGGGGAGCTCAGTTGGCTGTTCCGGGGGCTGGCGCTCGGCGAGGTCGTGGACCAGACGGTGTCGAACCGGGTCCTCGGGTGGCTGTCGCTGGCGGCAGACCTGTCGCTCGTCGCCGGGTCGTTCGGACTCGATCCGCTGGCGCACCGGGCACTCGACCACGGCCTCCAGTCCGTCGCGGTGACCGGGTCCGGGCCGGGGATCCGGGCTGAAGCGGGCGTGCTCCGTGGCCCGGCGTCGTCGGTCTGTTACGCCGTGACGGTGCGGTTCGAGGACGACTCGCTGCAGCGTCGGCTGGCGGTGGTGGAGGCGATGCGCACGATGGGCACTGAAGTGCTCGAGGTCGTGCACGCCCCCGCCGAGCGCTGAACCAGCGAACGACGAACCAGCGAACGACGAACCAGCGAACGACGAACCACCGAACGACGAACCGCCGGATGCTGAACCACCGAACGACGAACCGCCGAGCGTTGAACCACCGGACGTAGACCCGCCGACCGCTGCGCCCCCAGCACAGCAGCGTTCAGGACGCCGCGTCCCCGCGCTGCCGGTCGTAGTCCCCACGCATCCGCCACCCGGCCATCGCGCGGGTGACCTTCCCGTGTGGTGAGCGGGTCAGCACGGACCAGAGCGCCAGCACGACGAGGACGATCGGGACCGTCGCCGCGGCGAGCACGATGCGCCGAGGCACCGCTCCACCGTCGTCGAGCCAGCCGACGTGCACGAGGTGCAGGAGCAGGAAGGCGAGCGTCGAGACGACGATCACGATGCTGGTCCGCCAGTACCGACGGACGGCGTCGCGGAACCCGGTGTCCAGGACCGTGCCCTCGGCGAGTTGCACGGTGTCCCCGACGGTGAAGGTGTGCGCACCCGCCCGGAGCACCGTGCGATCGTGGTCCGGTACTGCCGGCTGTCCGCGACGCGGGCGCTGCCAGTCGACGTCCTCCAGGTGTTCGACCTCGTCGTCGATGACGAACCACCCGCCCTCGAGGTCATCGGGCCCGGTCACGATGCGGTGGCTGCTCACCGCCCCATGATGGCGGACCGCGACCGGCCCCGCGGACCGCGACGGGCCGGCAAGCCCGCGACCGGCCCGCAGACCGCGCGCAACCCCCGGACCGCGACCAGCCCACCGCCAGCACTACCGCTGCTGCTGCCCCTCCGGCACGAACGCCCGCACGGACAGCAACTCCGCGGACTGCTGTCGGCACGCCGTGTACGCCGTCGACGCGACGAACAACGACTGCTTCGACCCGGGCGGGTAGACGCGGAACCCGTCGGGCTGCTGCGTCGTGCAGTTCCCCGGCTCGAGGTTCCCGGCCTGCACGATGCGGAGCGGCGCGTACGCCGTCTGCCCCGCGGCCAGGGTGACGGTCGGGTTCGCCCCGCTGCGGTCGAGCTTCGACGGCGCCCCGATCTGCGTGCCGTTCCCGTCGCCCACGAAGGACACCCCCGGCCAGCCCTGCAGCGTGCACGAGGCGCTGCCGGTGTTCCGCAGCGCCTCGTGCACGCTGCAGGGCTGGCCGGGGGTGTC
>NZ_JASDDD010000077.1:0-11276 GCF_030407555.1 Curtobacterium sp. APC 4022 | reverse complement strand
GCTCGGCACGGCCCCGCCCGGTACGGTCGGGGCATGGACCTCGACGCGCTCGCCTTCCCCGTCATCGACGGCCACAACGACCTGCCGTGGGAGCGTCGCGAGACACACGGGTCCGGCGTCGAGGGCGTCGACTCCGAGACCGACTCCCTGCACACCGACCTGCCGAAGCTCCGTGCCGGCGGGGTGGTCGGGCAGTTCTGGTCTGTGTTCGTGCCGGTCGACGAGCCCGACCCGGTGCGGACGACACTGCAGCAGATCGACCTCGTCCATCGTCTGGTCGAGCGCTACCCGGACGACCTGGCGCTCGCGCGGACGGCCTCCGAGGTACGGGCTGCGATCGCCTCCGGCCGGATCGCCTCGCTGCTCGGCGCCGAGGGCGGCCACTCGATCGGCGACGACCTGGCCGTCCTCCGCGCCTTCGCGCGCCTGGGCGTCCGCTACATGACGCTGACGCACAACGACGACACCCCCTGGGCGGACTCGGCCACCGGTGCCCGTGCCCACGGCGGACTGACCGACCGCGGACGCCAGGTCGTCGCCGAGATGGAACGCATCGGGATGCTCGTCGACCTGTCGCACACGGCGCCCGCCACGATGCGGGACACCCTCGACGTCGCCACCCGGCCGGTCGTGTTCAGCCACTCGTCGACCGTCGCGATCGACGACCACCCGCGGAACGTCCCGGACGACGTGCTCGCGCGCCTCACCGACAACGGCGGCGTGGTGATGATCACCTTCGTGCCGAAGTTCGTCTCGCGTGCCTGGGCCGACTGGGAAGAGGCCGGCGCGACCGGGGAACCGCCCCTCGTCACGGTGTCCGACGTCGCGGACCACGTCGAGCACGCCCGCGACCTCGCGGGTGCGGCGCACCTCGGTCTCGGTGGGGACTACGACGGCACACCGGTGCTGCCGCCGGACCTGCGCGACGTCTCGCGGTACCCGGTCCTGGCCGAGGAACTCCGTCGCCGCGGCTGGGGCGACGCCGACCTGCGCGCGCTGGCGGGCGGCAACGTGCTCCGCGTGCTCGAGGCGACCGACGACCGGTTCGCCCGCACCGCGCTCGTCCGCTGACGCACACAAGCACCCACGCACGCACCCACCCACGCACACACGCACAGACCCCGACCCCCGAACTGGTGCCTCGTCGTCCCGGACCACACACGTCACACCAGGGAGGCACCCCGGGTCGGCTCGCTAGGATCGGGCCGCACACCGAGCCTCCTGGGATGGAGGCCGTGGGACCGACGTGAGGACGCAACGGATGACCGGCACCATCTACGACAACATCTCCCAGGCCTTCGGCAACACCCCGCTCGTGCGGCTGAACCGACTGCCCCAGGAGGGTGGGGCTGAGATCCTCGCCAAGCTCGAGTTCTACAACCCGGGTGCCAGTGTCAAGGACCGCCTCGGCGTCGCGATCATCGACGCGGCCGAGGAGTCCGGTGACCTGAAGCCCGGCGGCACCATCGTCGAGGGATCGTCCGGCAACACCGGCATCGCGCTCGCCATGGTCGGCGCAGCCCGCGGCTACCGGGTCGTCGTCACGATGCCCGAGACGATGAGCGTCGAGCGCCGTGCCGTGATCCGCGCGTACGGGGCTGAGATCGTCCTGACCCCGGGCTCCGAGGGCATGAAGGGCGCCGTCGCCCGTGCCGGCCAGATCGTGGACGAGACGCCGGGCGCGATCCTGGCGCACCAGTTCGAGACCGCCGCGAACGCTGCGATCCACCGGAAGACGACCGCGCAGGAGATCCTCCGCGACACCGAGGAGCACGTCGACGTGTTCGTCGCCGGCGTCGGCACCGGCGGCACCATCACGGGCGTCGGTCAGGTCCTCAAGGAGCGGGTGCCCGGCGTGCAGATCATCGCGGTCGAGCCCGCCGACTCGCCGCTGCTGACCAAGGGCACGGCGGGGCCGCACAAGATCCAGGGCATGGGGGCGAACTTCATTCCCGAGGTCCTCGACCGTTCCGTCATCGACGAGGTCATCGACGTCGAGCTCGACGACGCGCTGCGGGTCGCCCGGGCGCTGGCGACCGAGGAGGGCATCCTGTCCGGCATCTCCTCCGGTGCGATCATCCACGCGGCGCTGCAGGTCGCGGCCCGTCCGGAGAACGCCGGCAAGCGCATCGTCGCGATCGTCTGCGACACCGGCGAGCGCTACCTGTCGACCGTGCTCTACGAGGGGCTCACTGCGTGACGACGGCTCCTCGTCGCGGTGTGCTGCGGACCGTCCGGGAGGACCTCGCCGCCGCACGCCGCGGAGACCCCGCTGCGCGCGGGGACCTCGAGAACGCGGTCGTCTACTCGGGGCTGCACGCGATCTGGGCGTACCGGGTCACCCACCGGCTCTGGATCGCCGAGGGTCTGCCCGGTTCGCGGACCGTGGCGCGGATCCTGGCGCAGGTCGCCCGGAGCCTGACCGGCATCGAGATCCACCCCGGCGCCCGCATCGGCCGCCGGTTCTTCATCGACCACGGCATCGGTGTCGTGATCGGTGAGACCGCGGTCGTCGGTGACGACGTCCTCGTGTTCCACGGCGTGACCCTGGGGGGTCGGGGCGGAGGCCCGGGGCCGGGTTCCAAGCGTCACCCGACGGTGGGTGACCGGGTCGTCCTGGGCGCCGGCTCGGCGCTGATCGGCGGCATCACGGTCGGCGACGACGCCGTCATCGGTGCGGGCACCGTCGTCACGAAGGACGTGCCGGCGAACTCGGTCGTGACCGGGATCGCCGGCACCGCACGTCCGCGCTCCGGGCGCGAGGGCGTCCCGGAACTCTGAGGCGGAGCGTGCTGCCGCAGCCTCCGGTCAGCTCTTCTCGCAGGCGATCCCGTCGGCGTCGCGGTCCATCTTCTTGTTCGCGTTGTAGAGCGCGTCGTCCTTCTTGACGGTGCCCTTCAGCGCGCGGTACGTGGTCTTCCCGGCGGAGGTCACCTTGTTCTTCGTGACGGACTTCTTCGCGATGCCGCCCGAGTACACCTTGTTGACGGCGGTGCAGTTGGCGTAGGTCTTCGGCGCCGCGGAGGCGCTGGTCGCGGTGCCGGCGACGCCGCCGATGGTCAGTGCGAGCGTGACGGCGGCGATGCCGAGGGTGCGAGCGGTCTTCACGGGTTCCTCCTGGAGGGGTGGTCGCCGACGTCGGGTACGCGGCAGGACGAGGGTACTGCCAATCCGTGAGAGAACTTCACCCCCACAACGAGGCAGGGACGGGCGGCATCGGGCATCCTGGTGGCATGGACGGGACCACCCTGCAGCTGGTCGTCGCGCGCACCGCGATGGCGCTGCCGGCCGTCACCGAGACGCAGCCGTTCGGCGAGGGCACCGACGTCTACAAGGTCGTCGACAAGATGTTCGCGATGACCACGGAACTGCGCGGGGTGCCGATCGTCAACCTCAAGTGCGCCCCACCGCACGGCGCCGCGTTGGTGCGGGACCACCCCGAGGTCACCCCGGGCTGGCACATGAACAAGCGGCACTGGATCACGATCGCACCGGGCGAGGGGATCGACGAGCAGATGGTGGAGGACCTCGTCGCGAACGCCTGGGACCTCGTGGTCGCCGGTCTGCCCCGAGCGCGGCGGCCGTTCGACCCGGGCCGGGGCACCGGCCCGGCCTGACGATGGGCCCGGCCTGACGACGGGCCCGGGCGACCACCTGTGGTCAGACGGCTGCGCGCCGGAGGGCGAGCTGGGCCTCCCGGACGACCTTCGGCGCGAGCCGGTCGCCCATCGCGAGCACGGCGGTCGCCTGCTCCGCGGTGAGCCCGGCGAACATCTGCCCGATCGTGACCCCGTGCTCGGGCCGCTCGAGCACCGTCACGGCATCGCCCGCGGCGACGGAACCGGACTTGCGGACCCGGAGGTAGGCGCCGGGACGGCCCTCCTCGGCGAACCGCCTGACCCACTTGGCGACCTTCATCCGGCGCGCGAACGTGCCACACGGGATGCGCGGGATGGTGACCTCGAGCTGCAGGGTGTCGCCGAGGCGCAGACGCTCGCCGATGACCAGGCCGGTGACGTCGACACCGGTCGTCCGGAGGTTCTCGCCGAACAGTCCCGGCGGGATCGGCCGGTCCAGCTGCTCGGCGAAGAACGCGGCGTCCTCGTCGGCGTACACGTAGACGGCCTGGTCCTCGCCGCCGTGGTGCTTGCGGTCCGCCTGGACGTCGGCGTGCAGTCCGAGGGGCCGGACCCGGACCGGGCCGTCGACCGGACGCTTGTCGATGGCGGTGATGCCGATCGTGCCGGAGTCCCGGAGCAGCTGTTCGACGCGGCAGACGGCGGTGACGAGGGGCATGGGTCCACCCTGCCGTACCGCGGACCCGGCGCGCACCTGGCAGTCGGCTGGATGATCGCGGCACCGTGTGACGATCCTGGCCCTGAGGACGTCCCATCCGTGTCCGCAGTCGACACGCGGGCAGTTCGACCCCGTCACCAGTAGAAGGAAACCGTGCAACCGCAGCAACACCGGACGGAACTCGTCGACCTCGACGACGAGGTGCTCGCCGCCCGTGCCACCGACGGCGACGTCCGTGCGTTCGAGGTGCTCATCCGCCGGCACACGCCGCTGCTCCGCGCCTACGCCCGACGGACGCTCGGATCGACCGACGAACTCGACGACGTGGTGCAGGAGACCTTCATCACCGCCTGGGACCGTCTCGACGTGCTCGAGGACCGGCGGCGGGTGAAGGCCTGGTTGATGCGCATCCTCAGCCGCAAGTGCCTGGACCGCATCCGGGCGCGGCGCGACCACGACGACGTCACCGAACTCGAGATCGCGGCACCGCCCGACGGCGCACCCGAACGGGTCGCCGAGGCACGGTCCCGCGAGGACGCCGTCGACCGGGCACTGGCCGAACTGCCGCCGGACCAACGGCGCTGCTGGGTGATGAAGGAAGTGCTGGAGTACCGGTACGAGGACATCGCCGAGGAGCTCGGCCTGCCGACCTCGACCGTCCGCGGACTGCTGTCCCGCGCCAGGAAGAACATGATCAGACTCATGGAGGGATGGCGATGACCGCCGCACCCGGACCGCACGAGCCCGACCTCGCGGCCCTCGAACCCGAGGACCTCGACGGGCACACGATCGACGAGCTCTCCGACTACCTCGACGCCGGCATGGTGCCCGCGGATCCCACGATCGACGACTCCCCGGCGTGCCAGAACGCCCTCGCCGCGATCGTGCGGCTGCGGAGCGCATCGCTCGGGTCCCTCGACGAGGCCGCGAAGGCCGAGGCGCCGGCCGACGAGTCCTGGATCGGCGGGGTCCTGGCGAACATCTCGCTCGAGGTCCGCGCTGGCCGGGACATCCCGCTGCGCGCCGCGGCACCGACCGAGCACCCGGTGATGACCGAGGGTGCCGTCCGGTCGCTGGTGCGTCGTGCTGGCGACGAGGTGCCCGGCGTCGTGGTGTCCCGCTGCGTCCTGGACGGCGACGTCACCGAGCTGGCATCGCCGGTCCGGGTGAGCGTCGAGATCGCCGTCGTCGCCGGACACCGGATCGTGCCGACGGCCGAGTCCGTGCGTCGGGCGGTCGAGGACATGCTGGCGACCCAGACGGACCTGACGGTGGAGGCCGTGGACGTGCTCGTGCGGGACCTCATCGCCCCCACGACCGCGGACCGCGTCGCGACCGCGGACGGCACCGCGACCGCGGACCGGATCGCGACCGCGGACGGCACTGCGAGCACCGGCACGGACGCCGACGAGGAGGCAGCACGATGACCGACGACATCCCGGGCGCCGAGCCCGTCCAGCCGGAGCCGGAGCCGGACCTCCCCTGGACCGACGAGGCCCTGCTCGCCGTCGAGGCGGTCGTCCTCGACGTGCCGGGCGTCACCGACCTCTACCGCGGGCGGACCTCGGTCGGCAACGCCGTCGGCAGTGCGGTCGCCGCGGTCCGACGGATCGGGTCGTCGGAGGCCGCGCCTCGCATCGCCGTCGACGGCACCACGCTCCGGATCGTCATCGGCACGGACGGAGCCGCACCGGCACCGACGGTCGCGCACGCGGTGCACGACGCGGTCCTGGCGGCGGCGCGATCAGCGGGTCGGCAGCCGACGCGCATCGACGTCCGCGTCGCGCGCATCGGCTGAGCGGAGCCGGCCACCGGACCGCTCAATACCAGTTGACCGCCTGCGAGTGCGACCACGCGCTGCACGGCGTGCCGTACGAGCCCTTGATGTACTGCAGACCCCAGGCGACCTGCGTGGCGGCGTTGGTCTGCCAGTCCGCGGCGATCGACGCCATCTTCGAGCCGGGGAGCGCCTGCGGGATGCCGGTCGCGCCGCCGTTCGGGTTGACGGCCCGGTAGTTCCAGCCGGACTCCTTGGTCCACAGGCTGTCGAGGCACTGGAACTGGTCGGAGCCCCAGCCGTACTGTGACGACGCCAGTGCCGCGGCTGCGGTCTTGGCGCCGGCGGGGGTGTTCGCCCGCGCCTGGGCCTCGGCGGCTGCCTGCTCGGCCGCGGCCTTCTCGGCGGCGGCCTTCGCGGCCGCTGCGGCGTCCGCGGCTCGCTTCGCAGCGGCCTCGCGGGCTGCGGCTGCCTGGGCGTCGGCGTGGTCCTGGTCGGCGCTCGCCTGGGCGACGTCCTGCACGGTGTCGACCGTCGAAGCGATCCGCTCGGTCAGCGCGGCTCCGGACAGCGAGGAGTAGTCGGACAGCGAGGCGATCCGCTGCTCGAGCCGCCCGGTGTCGGTCTTGTCGTTCGCGTCACGGACGACGGTGCGGGCCGTCGAGATCGTGGCGGCCGCCTGGGCCCGGTCGAGGTCCGTGCCGGACAGGCGGGGCGTCGCGCTGGCGGTGGGGACGCCGAGCGCCTCGCCGAGTGCGGGCTGCGTCATGGTGAGGGCACCGCCGGCGATCGCGACGACCGCGGCGCTGCCGGCGATCATGACGCCGTGCTTGCGGAGGGCCCGGCGCATCCGGCGGGAGGGGGTGTCGAGGGCTGCGCGGCGGGTGCCGGGAGCCGGGGTGCTGGTGCGGGGAGTGGTTCTCGTCATCGTTTCCGGGTGTCAGTCGGCTCGTGGTGCGGGTCCGTCGGGGCGTCGACGCACGGCGTGCACACGGGTGGTGCGCACGCCGGTCACCGGTGTCCGTGGGCCGTCGGGGGAACGGCCGGGACACCGGGATGGACAGCAGGGTGGGGGACCTGCAGTCGTCGCGTCGTCGCGTGGACCCGCGAGCCGGGGGAGGACCGGACGGTGATGTGGGGCCCGTCCGTTCCGCCGCGGTGCGGTGACGGTGTCGTCACTCGCGGGGGCGAAGCGGCAACGATGACCCGTGATGCTGGGCGCCACGTCAGCGACCGCTGCCAGAACGGTCGGTCCACCGGCCGGTAACGGTTCGGTAACGAGCCGGCGACGATCAGTGCGTCGGTGCCGCCGGGGTCGTCGGACTCTGGGCGACCCGCTCGAGGGCGTCGAGTGCCCGGGCGATCGAGTCGACGTCATCGGGGGACAGCTCGGCGATGAGCTCGGCGACGATGCCGGTGCGCTGCGACCGTGCGGTGTCGACGGCGTCCATGCCCGCCTGGGTCGCACTCACCATGAAGGCCCGGCCGTCCCGCGGGTCGGGGTCACGGGCGATGAACCCGCGCTGCTCGAGCTCGATGAGGATGCGCGTCATCGTGGGCTTCGTGACGACCTCGATCCGCGACAGGTCGCCGGGGCGCAGGGGTCCGTGCTGCACGATGGACGCCAGTGCCGAGACGATCCCGTAGCCGAGCGAGGCGGAGTCGGTGCGCGCCCGTCGGTTGATCCGGCCGACGGCCGCGGCGAGGCGGGCGGCGACCTCGGTGCGGTCCGGGTCGAGGTCGGTCATGGTCGCTCCGCGGGTGGGGATCGGGTGGGTGTGCACGATCGTAGCGGTCACGGAATGCACGTCGAACGGGGGACACGGCGGACCCCGCCTCGGCGGGCGTCCTGTCCCCGGAACGCGGACCGCCCGCGGCGCACGAGCGTCGCGGGCGGCTTCCTGTACGGATGTTCAGGACATTTCGGAACCAGCGGTCAGCGCTTCTCCCCGGGGAGCATGTGGATGGCTTCCGTCGCGAGCTCGGCGGTGATGTTGTCGCCGTCCGCCGTGGCTGCCCGGAGCCGTCGGAAGTCCTCGGTCATCTGGTCCCAGTCGAGCAGCTCGTCCAGGTTCGGCAAGCGCAGTCGGAAGGCCAGGCCGTCCATGGTGTCCTGGCACACCCGCTGCAGGTTCTCGTTGCCGCACTCGTCGACGTACAGGGCGAACACCCCGAGGGCGTCACGGTTCACCGCCGGGACGTCGTGCGCCTCGAGCTCGGTGATGGTCTTGTCGAGTGCGCTGAGGATCCGCTTGCGCGATGCCGTGCCGAGTCGGGGGACCGCCAGGCGGACGACCCCGCCGAACAGCACGCCGAGGGTCTGCATCGCCTCGATCACCTCGTCCGGGTCCGGGGTGGTGACCCGCGTGTACCGGTTCGGTGCCATCTCGATCAGTCCGGCGCGTGCGAGCTGGCTCAGCGCCTCGCGGATCGGCGTACGGGAGACGCCGAGCCAGGCGATGAGCTCGTCGTCGTTGAGGCGCTCCCCAGGCTCGAGGGTGCCGTCCATGATCGCCTCGTGGATCTTCTGACGGACGGTGTCGCGGAGCAGCTTGTGCTCGGTCGGGGCGCTGCTGGGGACCGGCATGGGGACCTTCCGGGGTTCGGGACGGGTGCTCGCTCACCGTACCTGATGTGGTACCGGACGGTCGCCTCCGTGACACGTGCTCAGATCCCGAGCAGGCGCAGCGTCTCCGGGTCCTCGTCGCCGTCGAACCAGCGGTCGAGCACGGCCGTGAACGGTGTCGGGTCGTCGGACGCCCGGGCGAAGAGCGTCATCGAGGACCGTGCCTTGACCGCGTCGATCCGGCCGAACAGCGCCTCGGCAGAGCCGGCCGGAGCGTCGAGCACGGTCGCCACGACCTCGAGCAGCCGCGGTCCGAGCACGGGGTGCGCGAGGTACGCCCGGGCCTCGTCCAGACCGGACACCGCGTACCGCTGCGCCGTCGCACTCCGCCCGAGCCCGGCGACCTGTGGCAGCACGAACCACATCCAGTGCGAGCGCTTCTGCCCGCCGGCGAGCTCGGTCAGTGCCCGTTCGTGGACGCCGGCCTGCGCGACGACGAAACGGTCGAGGTCGAACGGATCGCCTCCGGACGGGTCCCGTCCGGACCGGCGACCGGTCGCCTCGCTCACCGGACCACGTCCCCCCACGCGTACCGGACCGTGGTGCCGTCGACCACGAGCAGCGAGTCCGGCTGCCGGTCGAACAACCCGGGCAGGCCCACCGCGGCGGGCAGGTCGCCCTCCAGGCGCTCCAGGGTGGCCGAGCGGACGGTCAGCGGCGCGTGCTGCCGCTGCCAGAACAGCGTCTGCGCGAGCAGTCGTGCGTGGATCCCGGCGCGGGTCGTGAGCTCCGCGGCCAGCGGGGACCGGTCGACCGCACCGGCCACGACACGGACCGAGGCGGCGTGGCGGGGGCCGGTCGTGCCTCCCGTCCGACGGGCCTGCCGGACCGCGCGGATCGGGTGCCGGACCCGGTCCGGGTGGCGGACCGACCGGTGGCTGACGGTCTCGCCACGGCGGCGGGACCGCGCCCACGCGAACGTGTACGGCACGCCGAGCAGGGCGTGCGCGGCGACGATCGCGGGCACGTTCGGGGTGTCGACGGTCAGGTACGCGATGCCGCGCCGGCCGACGTCGTCGACGGTGAGGACCTCGACCGTGACCTCGGTCATCGACCCCAACCGGGTCGACGGCGGGAACGGCGGTACCTGTGTCTCCCGGAAGACGTACGAGACCAGGCCGACCCAGGCGCTGCCGTCGACGACGTCCGGCCGGGTCCCACGCGGGACCAGGCGGGCCAGCGCCTCGGGCTCGTACCGCCAGTGCGCGAAGACGATGTCGTCCCACGCGTGGACCGTCACCGGCCGGTGTCGGAGGGCGACCGCAGCGCGGGTGCGCGGGTCGTCGTCGCCGGAGCCGAGTCCGGCTGGCGGTCGCCCGTCGTCGGTCATCGCCGTGGAGCGTGGCGGGCGACGCGCAGCGACCACGCGACCAGCGGTGCCTGCAGCGGCAACCGGAGGACCGCGACCAGGCGTGCCGCCCGGGAGGCCCGTGTGCCGTCGAGCACGTCGCTCGCCATCTTCACGTTGGCCGGGAACACCGCCAGGAACAGGGCGACCGCCGCCCAGCCGGCGCGTCGCCGGGTGGCGGGGACGAGGAGGCCGACGGCGATGCCGAGTTCGGCGAGACCGGAGACGAGGGTCGTCGTCCGGGGCGGCAGGGTGTCCGGGACGATCCGGTCGTAGTGCTCGGGCCGGAGGAAGTGGGTCACCCCGGCACCACCGAGGAGGACTGCGAGGACAGCGGCGGTCCTCCTGGCACGTCGTGCGCGTTGGGTACGGCGTCGCATCGCCCCATCGTGCCCGACCGGACCCGGTCGACGCCCAGGTGCGGCCCAGGTGCGACCTGGTCCGAGGGCGTTCAGGCCAGCGCGGTCGCGACCAGGTCGAGCACCGCCGCCGCGATCTCGGCCTTCGTGCCCGAGGTCTCGCGGACGACCGTGCCGCCGGGGACGAGCACCTCGATGGCGTTCTCCTCGCGCTCGAACCCGTGCGACCAGCCGACGTGGTTCACCACGAGCAGGTCGGCCGGCTTCCGGGCGATCTTGGCGCGTCCGAGTTCCAGGCGTGACTCGCGGTCGGGTTCGGTCTCCGCCGCGAACCCCACGATGACCTGGCCGACCCGGCGTGCGGCGACGAGTTCGGCCAGGACATCGGGGTTCTTCACCAGCTCGAGCGTCATCCGGTCGCCCTGCTGCTCCTTCTTGAGCTTCGACTCGAGCACCTCGGCGGGGCGGTAGTCGGCGACCGCTGCGGTCATCACCAGGACGTCGGCGTCCGGCGCTGCCGCGTGCATGGCGGTCGCCAGCTCCTGTGCGGACCCGACCCGGACGACGCGGACCGTCAGCCCCTCGGTGAGGCCGGGGTCGGTGTTCGCCGCCACGAGGGTGACGTCGGCACCACGGCGGGCGGCCTCGGCGGCGAGCGCCACACCCTGGCGACCGCTCGACCGGTTGCCGACGAAGCGGACCGGGTCGAGGGGCTCGCGGGTGCCGCCGGCGCTGACGACGACGCGGACGCCGGCCAGGTCGCCCTGCTCGCCGCGGGCGGCGGAGTGCGGGGTGGCCGAGTGCTGGGTGGCCGAGTACGGGGTGGCCGCCGGGCTGGGGGGATCGGCGGGACCGCCGGGCCCGTCCGTC
>NZ_JASDDD010000076.1:0-11352 GCF_030407555.1 Curtobacterium sp. APC 4022 | reverse complement strand
CGCCGATGTCGTGCGACACGAGCACGAGCGTCGCCCCGAGGTCGTCGACGAACGAGCGGAACAGGTCGATCACGCGGGCACGGACCACGACGTCGAGGGCGCTCATCGGCTCGTCCCCGAACAGGATCCGCGGCCGGTGCACCACCGCCCGGGCGATCGCGATCCGCTGCCGCTGCCCTCCCGAGAACTCGTGGGGGTACCGGTCGGCGGCGTCCGCGGGCAGGTCCACCCGTTCCAGGACGGCAGCCACCATCGCCCGGTGGTCGCCCGCGACCCGGAGCGCCCGGAGCGGTTCGGCGACGATCGCGCCGACGCGCATCCGCGGGTCGAGCGAGGCGACCGGGTCCTGGAACACGATGCCGGTCTCCCGACGGAACCAGCGCGAGGACGCGGCCGATGCCCGCGCGTCCACGAGGCGACCCGACGCGTGCACGGTGCCGGTGGTGGGAGCCTCCAGTCCGGCGAGGAGGCGGACGAGCGTCGACTTGCCGGACCCGGACTCGCCGACGATCCCGAGCCGTGATCCGGCCGCGACGGTCAGGTCGACGCCGTCGACGGCGGTGCGGACCGCGCCGGGCTCGAACGGGCTGCGGCGGGGTAGCCGGTACGTGCGGCGGAGGTCCGTGCCGACCAGTGCCGGCGCGGTGGGGTCGGGGTCGGGGTCGGTCACGAGGTCCTCCTGGCGGTGGCGCGCGCCGCCTCGACGAGCGCCACGGTGGCGGGGTGCCCGGGCGTGGCGAGCAGGTCGGCGACGCGGCCCTGCTCGACGACGCGCCCGGCCTCGAGGACGACCGCCGTGTCCGCGATCCGCGACAGCACCGCCAGGTCGTGCGTCACGAACAGCATGCCGGTACCCCGGGAGGCCGTCAGCGACTCGAACAGGTCGAGGATCCGGGCCTGCGTGGTCACGTCGAGCGCCGTGGTCGGCTCGTCCGCGACCAGGAACGCGGGCTCGCCGGCCATCGCCATCGCGATGCAGATCCGCTGCCGCTGCCCACCGGACAGCTGGTGTGGGTACTGCCGGAGCAGCAGTTCCGGGTCGGGCAGGCCGACGTCCCGGGCGAGTCCGACGGCGGCCTCGGCAGCGGCGCGCCGGTCCAGGCCGCGGTGCAGCCGGAGCGGCTCGACGATCTGCTTGCCGACCCGGCGGAGCGGGTCGAGCGCGGTGCCCGGCTCCTGGAACACCATCCCGATCGCCGCACCGCGGGTCCGGGCACGCTCGCGTTCGGGCAGACCGACGAGCTCCCGGCCGTCCAGGCGGATGCTGCCGGTGACCGTCGCCCCGGCGGGCTCCAGGCCCATCAGGGCGAGCGAGGTCATCGACTTCCCCGACCCGGACGCGCCGATCACGCCGACGCGTCGGCCGGGAGGCACGGCGAACGTCACGTCGTCGAGCACCGTCCGCCCCGCGATCCGGACCGTCAACCCGCGGACGTCGAGGCCGGGCGCTGCCGTCTCGTCGCTCATGCGATCCCCTCCGTCCCGGCGACGGTGCCGGTGCTGGTCGGGGTCGCCGCGTCCGGCCCCCGCCGGCTCGTCGTCAGCCGCGGGTCGGTGGCGTCCCGCACGGCGTCCCCGAGCAGCGACAGCGCCATCACGACGATCGCGATCGCCGCTCCCGGCCAGGTCGCACTCCACGGGTGCACCCCGATGTAGGTCTGCAGGTCGGACAGCAGCCGACCCCACGAGGCCGTGCCCGCGTCGGCGCCGTAGCCCAGGTAGGACAGTCCGGCCTCGGCGAGGACCGCTGTCGCCATCGCGAGCGAGAGCTGCACGGTGAACAGCGGCGCCGCGTTCGGCACCAGGTGGCGGAACAGCACGCCGAGCGGGCCGACGCCGGACGCCCGGGCCGCGACGACGTAGTCACTGCGGGCGATGCGGCGGATCTCGCCGCGGGCGACACGGGCGATGGTGACGCCGAACGCCAGCCCGACGGACACCACGACGACGCCGAGCGACCCGCCGTACACCGCGGTGAGGAGCATCGCGGTGAGCAGGGTGGGGAACGCGACCAGGACGTCGAGGAGCACCGCGGTGGCCTCACGGACCCAGCGGGCGGTGAGCGAACCGATCGCGGTGAGGACGATGCCGACGACGCTCGCGATGACGCCGGCGCCGACCGCGACGACGAGCGTGGTCCGGGTGCCGGCGAGCAGGTAGCTGGCGATGTCGCGGCCGACCCCGTCGGTGCCGAACCAGTGCGCGGCGCTCGGACGCTCCCACTGGTGGAACGGGTCGGTGCGGAACGGGTTCTCGGGCGTCCAGACGAGCGACACCGCGGCCAGCACGACGAGCAGCCCCAGGACGACGACGGCGAACAGTCCGGTCGGGGTCCGGAGCAGTCGGCGGAGCGCGGTCACGACGCGGCCTCGCGCTGCCGCGGGTCGAGCACACGGTGCAGCACGTCGACGGCGAACCCGACGAGCAGCACGAGTCCGGTGAGCACGAGCAGCTCGGACTGCACCTTCGTGATGTCGCGGCGGCCGACGTCGGTGACGAGCATGCGGCCGACCCCGGGCAGCGAGAACAGCTGCTCGACGACGACCGCGCCCACCAGCAGTCCGGCGATCTGCACACCGAGGACGGCGAGCACGGTCAGTGCGACGCTCGGCAGGCCGTGGCGGAGGAGGGCGCGGTTCTTCGTCAGTCCGATCGCCGCCGCGGTCCGGACGTGGTCGGCGTCCAGGACGGACAGCGTCGCGGAGCGGGTGAAGCGGAGGATGACGGCCCCCTCGACCGCACCGATGGTCAGCGCGGGGAGCACGAGGGCGGCGAACGCCCGGTCGGGGGTGTCCCAGCCGTCGAGCGGGAAGCCCTGCACGGGCAGCCAGTGCAGGGTCACCGCGAACAGGGCGACGAGCAGCATGCCGGCCCAGACGACCGGGATCGCAGCGACGGCCTGCGCGGCGGCGGAGATCACGGCACCTCCCGGTCGACGGCGGAGCACCGCAGCCAGGACCCCGAGTGGGACGCCGATGACCAGTGCGGCGGCCAGGGACATGCCGGCGAGGGGCAGCGTCACCGCGAGCTTCTGCGCGATCTCCGGGGCGACCGGGCCCCGGGTGACCAGTGAGTCGCCGAGGTCACCGCGGAACAGGCCGCCGATCCAGTCGAGGTACTGCAGCACGACGGGACGGTCGAGCCCGAGCTGCTCACGGAGCGCGGCGACCTGGGCGGGCGTCGCCTCGGCGCCGGCGACGACCTGCGCGACGTCGCCGGGCAGCACACGGAGCGTCGCGAAGACGATCAGGCTCGCCACGAGCAGTCCGACGGCGAGCAGGAGCACCCGCCCGACGAGGAATCGGGTCACGAGTCCGATGCTACGAGACGGCGAGGTCCGCCAGGTCCAGGCGGGTCGTGGTGCTGTCGAACGGGAACCCGGTGACGCCGTCCCGCACGGCCGTCGTGGTGGTCGCCGTGTACAGCCACTCGGCCGCGGCGTCCTCGCTGACGATCTTCGCCGCCTGCTGCAGGGCCCGCACCTTCTCGGTCTGGTCGGTGGTGGCGACCGAGGCCGCGTAGAGCCGCTGGACCTCGGCGTTGTCGTACCCGAAGTAGTAGTCCGGGTTCGCCCAGTTGCCGAAGTCCCGCGCCTCGGTGTGGTTCACCACGCTGAGGTCGAAGTCCTTGTTCTTGAAGACCGAGTCGAGCCAGGTCGCGAAGTCCACACGCTGCACCTTGAGCGTGATGCCGACGTCGGCCAGCTCGGAGGTCAGGACGTCACCGATCGCCGTCGGGTACACGTTGGCGTAGGTCAGGGTCAGGGTCGGCTTCGTCACGCCGGCCTGCTGCAGGAGCTTCTTCGCCGCGGCCGGGTCGTACGCGTCGACGTCGGTCAGGTCCTGGTAGCCGGGGTCGAGGGCGGGGATCGGACCGCCCTGCTCCACCCCGCCGCCACCGATGGCCTTGATGACGGCCTTCGGGTCGATGGCCTGCCGGATCGCCCGGCGGACGCGGATGTCGGTGAAGGGCGCCTTCTGGTCGTTGAAGGCCAGCGTGTACTTGTCGGTCGTCTTGCCGGTGTGCAGCGTCACGCCGGAGGTGCCCTGCAGCTGGCTCTTCAACGTGCCGTCGACGGCGGTCTCGACGTCGAGGTCCCCGCCGGCCATCGCGTTGACGGCCGTCGACGGGTCGGTGATGTACCGGAAGACGACCTTCTGGACCTTCGCCTTCGCGCCCCAGTAGTCCGGGTTCCGGCGGAATGTGAGCGAGTCGCCCTGCTTCCAGCTGGCGACCTCGAAGGGCCCGGTGCCGTTCGCGGTCTTCGTCCGGTCGTTGTCCGCGGCCTGCTCGAGGACCAGCCCGGCCCGGCCGGTGAGGTTCCAGAGCAGGTCCGAGTCCGGCTTTGCCAGGGTCAGCGTGACGGTGTCGTCCCCGGTCGCAGCCACGGTCTTCACCGAGGCGAGGTCGTCCGCGTCGACGTAGGACTCGTGCGCCTTGACGTCCTCGAGCGACCAGACGACGTCCTTCGCGGTGACCGGCTTGCCGTCCTGGAACGTCGCCCCGTCCCGGAGCGTGAACGTGTAGGTCAGGCCGTCGCTGGACACCTGGTGTGAGGACGCCAGCACGTCGCGGACCTTCCCGTCCGCGGTCCGCCCGACGAGCCCCTGGTAGACGTTGTCGATGAGCACCTGGTCGAGCGCGTTGCCGGACTGGGTGCGGATGTCGAGGCTCGTCGGTTCGAGCACCAGGCCGACCCGGACCGTCGCGTCGGCGCCGCCGCGGGTGTCGTCGGAGCCGCCGGAGCAGCCGGCCAGGGCGACCGAGGTCGCGACGGCGAGGGCTGCCGCGGCGAGGGCGGTGCGGTGGAGCGGGCGCATGCTGGGTTCCTTCCCGGAGCCGACCCCGTCGGGGGCCGGATCGATCCGGTGCAGGGCCGGATCGGAGGCGCCGGGACGACGGTCGTCGGCGGCGCTCGGACGAGGCTACCGGGCGCTCGGGCGTCGGCGGTGTCAGGTCTCGGACGAAGTCGCAGGGGGTTCTTCAACGCCATCCAACAAACCGTGTTCGCCAGCCCATTCCCGGATCGCCCGGGCGAGCGGCAGCGGCGCCTGCGTCTGCACGGCGTGCCGCGACTCCACCGTCACGATTGATGCGTCCGGCAGGCGCTCGGCGAACGCCTGGTGCAGCTTGGGGGAGACGTAGCCCCGGTCGCCGCGGACGAGCAGGAGCGGCACGTCGAGCTGCTCGAGGTCCGGCCACGCGTCCGCGAACCGCCCGACGGACGACATCCGGCCGCCGAGGTGCGGGAAGTGGTGTCGCCGGACGAGTCGACCGTCCGCGCCGACCCGCGTTGAGTGCCGTGCTTCGCGGCGGAGCGTCGCCTCGTCCCCGCCGACCCGGGCCGCGATCGCCCGTTCGACGACCTCGTCGAGGCTGCCGAACGACTCCTCGGACTCCAGCGCCCGGGCGATCCGGTCGACCGCCCGCTGCGCGAAGTCCGGCGACATGTCGACGAGCACGAGGCCGGTGACCCGCTCCGGCGCGAGGGCAGCCAGTCGTGCCGACAGGATCGCGCCGAGCGAGTGTCCGACGACCAGCCCCGGCGGCACGTCCAGGGCGTCCAGGGCGGCGAGGACGGTCGGTGCCGTCGCGGTCGCCGCGTAGTCCGCGTCCGCCCGCCAGTCCGATCGGCCGTGGCCGGGCAGGTCCAGGGCGACGGCCGGCTGGTCGACCGCGATCGCGGTCTGGTCGAAGCTGTGGGCGTCGATGCCGAGCCCGTGCAGGTAGGCGATCCGGGCCTCCCGTCCGGCCGTCGGCGGAGGGGTCCGCGACCAGCGGATCGCGGAGACCGTCCCACCGTCGGTCGGGACCTCCTGCCGGGAGGCGCGGAGCGGCTCGGTCACGCCGCTCGCGGCCGCCAGGGCGGGGACGTCGGCGAATTCGTCATCGTGCTCGGACACCCGACCAGTGTCGCAGTGCGACGCGCCCTGTTCTCCTTAGGTAAGGCATGCCATACTCGAGGGGTGGCAGCCCGGTACCGCGTCTTCTCCGTCCGTGTGGCAGCCGTCTCGTCGCTCACCCCGCACTTCGTCCGGGTGACGCTGACCGGCGACGAGCTCGCGGACTTCTCGGCCGTCGGTCTCGACCAGCGCATCAAGGTGCTGCTGCCGCTCGACGGGCACGGGTTCTCCGACCTGCCCGAGGGCGAGGACTGGTTCGCGGCGTGGCGTGCCCTGCCGGACGCAACGCGCAACCCGATCCGCACCTACACGGTCCGCTCGTTCCGGCCGGACGCCCACGAGCTCGACATCGACTTCGTCGCCCACGGCGACGCCGGCCCGGCATCCCGCTGGGTGTCGGCCTGCCGCGTCGGCGACGAACTGCGGATCGTCGGCCCGAGCATGCCGGAGTCGCCGGCCGACCTGCCCTCCGGTGCCGCCGAGTTCTCGCCGGGGTCCGCGAACCGGATCCTCCTCGCCGGGGACGAGACCGCCGCTCCGGCCATCTGCGCCATCCTCGAAGCGCTCGACGTCAGCGCCGTCGGCCACGTGTTCATCGAGGTCCCGACGGACGCCGACCGGCTGCCGGTCTCCGCGCCCGCCGGGGTGGAGGTCCGCTGGATCGCCCGGAACGGCGCGTCGCACGGAGCCCGGATGACGGACCACGTGCACGCCTGGGCCTCGACCGTCGCCCCGGACCCGCTCGTCGTCGCCGGCCGTGCTGCCGCCGGGGCCGAACTGGCTGACGTGGACGTCGACCAGCAGGTGCTCTGGGACGTCCCGCGCGAGGACGACGACCTGCCGGTGTACGCCTGGATCGCGGGGGAGGCCGGCTGCGTCAAGGAACTCCGCCGCCACCTCGTGCGGAGCGTCGGGCTCGACCGCAAGCAGGTCGCGTTCATGGGGTACTGGCGGCACGGCAAGGCGGAGTGTTGAGCCCTGCCTCGGTCCTCACACCGGAGGCCCCCGTCACGGCGCTCGGTGCCCGCGGACTCCGGCTCGGCTACGACGACCGCGTGGTCGTGCACGACCTCGACGTGGACGTCCCGGACGGCGAACTGACCGTCATCGTCGGGCCGAACGCGTGCGGCAAGTCGACACTGCTCAAGGCCCTGGCGCGGACGCTCAAGCCGTCGGCCGGCACCGTGTACCTGGACGGCCGACCGATCACGTCGTACCGCCCGAAGGCCGTCGCCCGGCGGGTCGCGATGCTGCCGCAGACGCCGATCGCCCCGGACGGCATCACCGTGCGGGACCTGGTGTCGCGCGGACGGTTCCCGCACCAGGACCTGCTGCACCCCTCGAGCGGGACCGATCGCCAGGTCGTGCAGGCCGCTCTGGCGCAGACCGACATCGTGGGGCTCGCCGACCGTGGCGTCGACGAGCTCTCGGGCGGGCAGCGGCAGCGGGTCTGGATCGCGATGGTGCTCGCGCAGCAGACCGACATCGTGCTGCTCGACGAGCCGACGACGTTCCTCGACATCGCGCACCAGTACGACGTGCTCGAGTTGGCATCCACGCTGCACGCCGCCGGGCGGACGGTCGTCGCGGTGCTGCACGACCTGAACCAGGCGGCCCGGTACGCGACGCACATGATCGCGATGCGGGACGGCGTCATCGTGGCGCAGGGGACGCCGGAGTCGGTGGTCACCGAGGAGCTCGTCGCTGACGTCTTCGGGCTGCCGTGCGTGGTCGTCCCCGACCCGGAGACCGGCACGCCGCTGGTCGTCCCGCGCCGCGCGCGCTGAGCCGGGCCGCGGCGCGCGGTTCGGCGGCGCGCATCGGCCCCGCAGGTCGGCGGCGCGGATGGGCGTCGCACAACGGAAGCCGGCCCGAACCACGGGATGCCGTGGTTCGGGCCGGTTCCCGTTGTGCGTGGCCGGGCGGCGCCGCGCGACGGGCCGCTCCGGCAGCGCGGCTCAGCGGTAGCCGCCGTCCTCCAGGCCGGCTTCGACCTCGAAGCGGTTGCGCAGCGGGTCCCGCCCGGCGACGCCGTACAGCAGCGGCATGAGCATGCCGTACCGGCGCCACTGCTCGACGTGCACGCGCTCGTGCCGCAGGACCCGGTCGCCGTCGTTGTCCCGCGTCAGGTAGACCGAGCCGACGCAGGTCCCGCCACGCCGGAACACCCAGCGCGGCAGCCCCCGGCAGACGATCAACCCGTCGACGACCCGGACCGGGCCGGTCGACAGCGGCAGGCCGATCGCCAGGCCGACGGCCGTCGCGAAGAGCCACCCGGCACGGGACACCGGCGAGGCGATGAGCGGGTTCCGCACGGGCTACTCGGGACGGCCGTAGGTCTCGAGCAGGCGGAGCCAGATCTCGTTCATGGTCGGGTAGGCGGGGACGGCGTGCCAGAGGCGCTCGAGCGGGACCTCGCCCACGACGGCGACGGTGGCCGCGTGCAGCATCTCGGCGACGTCCTGGCCGACGAAGGTGACCCCGACGACGACCCCGCGGGACTCGTCGACGACCATCTTCGCGCGGCCGGTGTAGCCGTCCGCCTGCAGTGCCGAGCCGGCGATGCTGCCCAGGTCGTACTCGACCGCGCGGACGTCGATGCCCTGCTGACGGGCCTGCTCCTCCGTGAGGCCGACGCTCGCCACCTCGGGGTCGGTGAAGGTGACCTGGGGGACCGCCGCGTGGTCGGCGGTGGCGACGTGCGCGCCCCACGGCTCGGCGTGCACCGGACGGCCCTGGACGCGTGCCGCGATGACCTCGCCGGCCGCACGGGCCTGGTACTTGCCCTGGTGGGTGAGCAGTGCGCGGTGGTTGACGTCGCCGACGGCGTACAGCCAGTCGGTGCCGGTGACGAGCATGGTGTCGTCGACGTCGAGCCACTCGCCGTCGGTCAGCCCGACCGAGGACAGACCGAGGTGCTCGGTGCCGGGTGCGCGGCCGGTGGCGGCGAGGACCTCGCTGGTGACGAGGGTCGTGCCGTCGTCGAAGGTGGTGGTGACGAGGCCGTGCTCGTCACGGTCGACGCGGGTGGGGTTCACGCCGGTGCGGACGTCGATGCCCAGCTCGCGCATGCCGTCGGCGACGAGTTCGCCCGCGAAGGGCTCCATCCCGCCGAGCAGACCGTGGCGGGCGGCCAGGGTGACCTTCGCGCCGAGGGCGGCCCAGGCGGTCGCGAGCTCGGAGCCGGCGACGCCGCCACCGATGACGAGCAGGCTCTCCGGGACCTCCTGCGCGCTGGTGCCCTCTCGGGTGCCCCACGGCTTCGCCTCGGCGAGACCCGGGACCGGCGGCAGGGTGTGCACCGAGCCGGTGACCAGGGCGATCGCGTGCGCCGTGTACGCGGTGCCGTCGACCTCGATGGTCTTCTCACCGGTGATCGTGGCGCGGCCGCGGATCAGGGCGATGTCGGCCGACTCGAGCCACTGCACCTGCGACGCGTCGTCCCAGTTGCTCGTGAACGAGTTGCGTCGGGCGAGCACGGCGGCGGCGTCGACGTCACCGGTCACGGCTTCCTTCGCGCCACCCAGGCGCTTGGCTGCGGCGACCGCGTGGCTGCTGCGGAGCAGTGCCTTCGACGGCATGCACGCCCAGTACGAGCACTCACCGCCCACGAGTTCGGCTTCCACCACGGCGACTGACAGGCCGCGCTTGTGGGCGTAGTCCGCCACGTTCTCGCCGACAGCGCCGGCTCCGATCACGATGAGGTCGTAGTCCGTCATGTGGCCGAGCGTAGCCGCCGACGGGCGGGCATCAGCCGGGAGCGGTGCGCTGTGTGGAGGACCCGTCGCGTCGGACCGGTCAGGCCGAGCGTGCCGCGGTGGACAGGGCACCGACGACCCGCAGGATGACGCCCATGTCCTCGACCGCGCGGCTCGGGTCCACCGGTGCGAACCCGGTCAGGGCAGCGCCGACCAGGCGTCGTCCGGCCGTGGCCGCCTGGACGAGGGCGACGAGGGCGGCGCCGTCGATGCCGAAGGGGACCGGCTCGAGCAGCCCGTCGACCTCCGACGGGTCGAGCACGTCGAGGTCGACGTGCACGAACACGCTGTCGGCGCCGGTGCGCTCGACCGCTCCGCGCAGGGCGTCCGGCGTCGCAGCGTCGACGTCGAGGTGCGTGATGCCGGCGCGGTCCAGTGCCGCGGCCTCGGCGGACTCGGTGCCGCGGGTGCCCGCGACCACCACCGAGGCGGCCCGGACGACGGGCAGGTCCGGGAACAGGTCGGCGGGGCGGTCGACCAGGAGGCGCAGGGCGGCCGTCTCCGCAGCCACCGGTTGGGCCCGGTTCAGCGCCCGGAACCCGCTGGACCCGGAGAGCCGCACGACGGCCGTGTCCGGTCCGACGAGGACGGAAGCACCGAGCACGCTGGACCCGTCGCCGCCGATCACCAGGACCGGTTCGGTCGCGACCCCGGCTTCCTCGGCGACGGACCCCGAGACGGTGAGCACCGAGGTGTACCGCGCGACCGCCGTGTCCAGCCGGTCGCCGGCACCGGTCGGGACGTCGATCGTGGTGGTCGCCGTCCGGGGCAGGTCCGCAGCGACGGCGGCTGCTCCGTCCGCGAGCCGCATCGCACGGGACGACGCCGAACCCTGCCACTGACCGACCACGATGAAGCGCATCGTGTCAGTCTGTCAGGCGGGTCCGACGTCGTCCGGTGCAGTCGCGGTCAGACCGTCGGGCCGCCGGACTTCAGCGCGGCGAGACGGGCCTCGACCTCGGCGTCACGGCCGACGTCCTCGAGGCTCTCGAACTGCGCGTCGAGGCTCGACGCCTGCAGTTCCTGCTGCCCGATGACCTTGGCCTCTTCACGACGGACCTTCTCCTCGAAGCGGGCCAGGTCGCTGGTCGGGTCAGTGATGTCGATGTTGCCGAGGGCGTCGTTGACCTTGGACTGGGCTTCCGCCGTCTTGGCACGGGCGACCAGGGTGTTCCGCTTCGAACGGAGCTCTTCGAGCTTCTGTTCCATGCCTGCCAGACCCTGCTTGAGCTTCTCGACCTGCTCGTTCTGGGTGGCGAGCGGTGCGGCGTTGTCCTTGACCTCCTGCTCGGCGGCGATCTGCTTGCCGATCGCGATCTTGGCGAGGTTGTCGAACTTGTCCGCGTCGGCGGCCTTGCCCTCGGCGCGGTACCGGTCCGCTGCGGTCGAGGCGTTCGCGGCCTTCTGGCCCCACTCTTGGGCGGCGCGGACGTCTTCGTCGTTGTCCTGTTCGAGCAGGCGGAGGTTGCCGATGGTCTGCGCGATGGCGCTCTTGGCGTCCGCGATGTTGTTCGAGTAGTCGCGGACGAGCTGGTCGAGCATCAGCTGCGGGTCCTCGGCGTTGTCGATGAGCTGGTTGATGTTCGCCCGGACGAGCGTGGAGATGCGGCCGAAGATGGACTGCTTTGCCATTGCTGGTTCCCTTTCGTGGATGGATCACTGGTGCGTTCGAGTGGTCTGGTCAGAAGCGT
>NZ_JASDDD010000075.1:0-11870 GCF_030407555.1 Curtobacterium sp. APC 4022 | reverse complement strand
CCCCACTCCCTCTCCCTCTCCCCCAAAGGAACCAACGATGAAGTTCTCCTCCTTCCAGAAGGTCGCCACCGTCGGCGTCGTCGCCGGCCTGGTCGTCCTCGGCACCGCCGGGTGCAACCGCACGAGCAGCACCGGCGCCAAGGTTGGTGGCGACATGAAGATCACGCTCGCCCTCTCCACGCTCAACAACCCGTTCTTCGTCGAGGTCCGCGACGGCGCGAAGGCCGAGGCGAAGAAGCAGGGCGTGACCCTCGACGTCGTCGACGCGCAGAACGACTCCGCCCAGCAGGCCAACCAGCTGCAGACCGCCTCGAGCGGCAGCACGAAGGCCGTCATCGTCAACCCGGTCGACTCCGACGCCGCCGGCCCGAGCGTCACCGCCCTGAACAAGGCGAAGATCCCGGTGGTCGCCGTCGACCGCACCGTCAACGACGCCTCGGTCGACTCGTTCATCGCGAGCGACAACGTCGCCGGTGGCAAGCAGGCCGCCGACGACCTGGCGAAGGCGATCGGCGAGAAGGGCGAGATCCTCGTCCTGCAGGGTCAGGCCGGCACCTCCGCCAGCCGTGACCGCGGCAAGGGCTTCGCCGAGGGCATCAAGGCCTACCCGGGCATCACGGTGGTCGGCAAGCAGACCGCGAACTTCGACCGCGCCACCGCACTCGACGTCACCACCAACCTGCTGCAGGCCCACCCCGACGTCGTCGGCGTTTTCGCCGAGAACGACGAGATGGCCCTCGGTGCGATCAAGGCCCTCGGTGCGAAGGCCGGCACGAGCGTCAAGGTCGCCGGCTTCGACGGCGAGGCCGACGGCCTGAAGGCGATCGAGGACGGCACGCTGAGCAGCTCGGTCGCCCAGCAGCCCGCCAAGCTCGGCGCGCTGGCGGTCGACCAGGCCGTGAAGGCGGTCTCCGGCAAGGCCGACAAGACCGTCCAGGTGCCCGTCGTGTCGGTGACCAAGAGCAACGTCGGAGACTTCACCAAGTGAGCCGTCCCACCGGAACCGTGGTCGTCGTGGGTTCGCTCAACGTCGACCAGGTCGTGACCGTCGATCGCCACCCCGCGCCGGGTGAGACGCTCGTCGCGACCTCCTTCGCCCTGCTGCCCGGCGGCAAGGGCGCGAACCAGGCGGTCGCGGCCGCCCGCCGGGGTGCACCGACCGTGATGGTGGGGAGCGTCGGACGCGACGGTGCGGCGGAGGTGGCCACGAGCCTCCTGGCCGACAGCGGCGTCGACGTGACGCACGTCCGCGCGGTCGACGTCCCCACCGGGCTCGCGACCGTGACGGTCGACCGCACCGGCGAGAACACGATCGTCGTGGTCCCCGGGGCCAACGCGTCCACCGGTGCGGAGGCCGTGCTCGCGGCCTCGGACATCGTCGCGTCGGCCGCCGTGGTCGTCCTGCAGGGCGAGGTCCCTGCGGACGGCATCGCGACGGCCGCCGCGGCGGCGACCGGGCGGGTCCTGCTCAACCTGGCACCGGTCGTGCCGGTCGGACGACAGGTCGTGCTCGCGGCCGACCCGCTCGTCGTCAACGAGCACGAGGCAGCCCTCGTCCTCGCGCAGCTCGTCCCCGACTCCGTGGTGCCGTCCGACGAGGCAGCGCTGGTCGGAGCACTGCGGTCGCTCGGCATCCGTTCGGTGGTCGTGACGCTCGGTGCACGCGGTGCGCTGGTGTCCGACGGTGAGCACGACGCCGGCGACCGGCCCGTCGTGGTCGCCGTGCCGTCGCCCCGGGTGACGGCGGTGGACTCCTCGGGCGCCGGCGACGCCTTCGTGGGCGCGCTGGCGGCCGGGCTGGCCGCGGGCGAGCCCCTGCTCGAGGCGGCTCGGCAGGCCGTCCGCGTCGGTGCGTTCGCCGTGCAGGGCGTCGGCACGCAGCCGTCCTACCCGACGCTCGACGACGAGCTGCCGCGGGTCGAGACCGAGGACGCGGAGGTCCGCGCATGAAGAAGAGCGGGATCCTCAACGCCGAGCTGAACGCTGGACTGAGCCGACTCGGCCACGGGGACCTGGTCGTCGTCGCGGACTGCGGACTGCCGATCCCGCCCGGGGTGCCGGTCGTGGACCTCGCTCTCGTGCACGGCGTCCCGCGGTTCGTCGACGTCCTCGACGCACTGCTCGGCGACGCGGTGTTCCAGGAGTGCATCGCGGCGTCCGAGGCCGCAGGCTCCGAGGCCGACACCTGGCTGGGCGACCGGTTCCCGGACCGCCGTTCGGTGTCGCACGAGGCGCTGAAGGCGATGTCCGCCGAGGCACGGCTGTTCGTCCGCACCGGCGAGGCCACGGCGTTCGCGAACGCGGTGCTGGTCTGCGGCGTCCCGTTCTGACCGTTCCCGCGGCGCTGCCGGGCTGACGTCAGCTGGTCTCGACCGGCCGGACGGCGTCAGCCCAGCAGTGCGCGCAGGGCCGCGACGTGTCCCCGGTAGGCGGTTCGACCCTCCGGGGTGAGTGCCAGCCACGTCTTGACGCGCCCCTTGCCGGTCGGCTTGCGCACCGTCAGGTACCCGGCGTCCTGCAGCACCTTGACGTGCTTGCTCGTCACCGAGTCGCTCGCGCCGAGCACGTCGCGCACGACCGAGAACTCGGCCTGGTCGAGCGGCTCGAGGAACGCGCAGATCTGCAGACGGTTCGGCGCGTGGACGACCTCGTCGAACGCCCCGCCCCCGCCGCTCCCCCGGCCCGTCGTCGGCGTGGTGGTCACGAGACCCGGACCCGGCCGCGACGCAGCTCCGACCGGAGCCGACGGTCGAACCGGCTGCCGGCCACGACCATCGCCAGGGCGACGACCACGGCCAGCACCCACACCGGCCACCGGAGGCCCGTGGACTCGTGCACGACGAAGGCCGCGAGCACCGCCACCATGTCGAAGACCCCCACCGCCACAGCCCACCACGTCGCGGACCCCGCTCGGAGCCCGGAGACCCACACGCCGGTGAGTCGTCGGTAGGCCGAGACCAGCGCGATGATCCCGGCGAAGAAGACGAGGAGCACGACCACGCGGACGAAGGCATCGCCGAGCACGTAGCCGACCAGGTACCCGCCGCTGAGCAGGCCGAGGACGGGGTGGTACCACAACGGGGTCACCAGACGATCGGCGACGGAGGCCCGGGTCGCGTCGACCGCGGCGAGCGCCTGTCGGGCGTCGGTCGGGTCAGCGGGGTCGGCGTGCGCCGAATCGTTTTCCATGTCGGCAAGTCAATCACTTGCCGTTGCGGAAAGTCAATCGCCGGATGACACCGGAGGGTCGTCGCGCAGCCGCTGGAACATGCGGTGGTCCTGCCACCGGCCCGCGATCTCCAGGTACCGCGGAGCGAGCCCGTACTGGAGGAAGCCGTTCCGGGCCAGGACCCGCTGGGACGCGGTGTTGTGGACGAGGGTCTCCGCCTGGACCCGGTGCAGGCCGAGGTCATCGAACGCGTGCCCGAGCGCGGCGGCGACCGCCCGGGTGGCGAGACCGCGGCCGGCGCGGTCCTCTGACAGCCAGTACCCCATCGCGCACGACCGGAACGGACCGCGCACGATGCCGCTGAGCGTCAGACGTCCGGCCACGTCGCCGACGTCGTCGAGGACCACGAACGGGACGCTCTCGCCGCGATGGTGCCGCTCCAGGACCAGGTCGATGTCCCGCCGTTGCCCCTCGACGGTCTCGTGGTCGTCGGCGCGGATCGGACTCCACGGGGCGAGGAACTCCCGGTTGCGGACGAGCAGGTCGGCGAGCGCCCCGCTGTCGTCCGGTTCGACCAAACGGATCACGGTCATCGCGGGCGTCCGTCGAGCACCCGGACGAGTTCGAGCGTGTCGCCCACCGTGAACCCGACGGGACGCGTCCGCCCGGTGGGGACGAACCCGTGCCGCGTGTAGAAGCGGCGCGCGGGCTCGGCGGGCTCGTCCACGTACAACCGGAGGCGCGTGGCACCTCGTCCCTGCGCCCACCGGAGGATGCCGTCCAGCAGCGCGTCGGCCACCCCGTTCTCCCGCCCGCGGCGGTCCGGGGACACGAAGACGCCGGTGAGGACCGGGTCGGGGCCGTCGTCGTCGTGGCTCTGCGCGCTCATCATGCCGATCCACCGGCCGGTGTCGGTCTCGACGGCAGCGAGGCTGGTCGCGTCCTCGGCCTGGCCACGCCGGGCTCGGAGCCGCCAGTCGTCCTCGGTCATCGCGAGCGTCGTCTCGAGCGTCGCCCCGTAGGAGATCGGGTTGTCGGTCGCGTTCTCGATCCGCAGCCCGCGCACCAGCGGCCAGTCGTCCTCGACGGTTCGGCGGACGGAGAACGAGACGGCCATGTCAGCGACCGTACCGGGCTGTGCGCTCACGGCCGGGGTGCGAGGATCGGCGTGTGCAGAACGGACGAGTCCCCACGGGCCTCCGGGCGGTCGTCTTCGACGTGGGCGAGACGCTCGTGGACGAGTCCCGGATCTGGTGGCGCACCGCCGAGCTCGCGGGCGTCCCACCGTTCACGCTGATGGCGCTCCTCGGCGCGCTGATCGAGCGGGGCGAGGACCACCGCGAGGTGTGGCGGATCCTCGGGGTCCCGCACCCGCCCGTTGCGCCGCCGATCGAGTCGGTCGACCTGTACCCGGACGCGGTCGCGACGCTGGAGGCGGTCCGAGCCCACGGCCTCCTGGTCGGCATCGCGGGGAACCAGCCGGCCGGGGTCGAGCAGCAGCTGCGCGCGGCCGGTTGCGCGCCGGACTTCATCGCGTCATCGACGTCCTAGGGCGTGACGAAGCCGTCGCCGGAGTTCTTCGACCGGGTCGTCGTGGCGTCCGGCTCCCGGGCCGACGAAGTGCTGTACGTCGGCGACCGCCTGGACAACGACGTACTGCCGGCGCAGGCGGCCGGGATGCGGACCGCGTTCCTCCGTCGCGGACCGTGGGGGCACGTGCACGCCGAGCGGGGCGAGGCCGGCCGGGCCGACCTCCGACTGGACACCCTGGACGACCTGGTCCGCGCACTCCCCTGACGACGTCTCGGCTCTACGCTCGAGACCATGGGGACCCTTCGACCGATCGACCTTTCCACCTGGCCGCGGCATGAGCACTTCGCGCACTACCGGGACCGCGTCCCCTGCACCTACGCGATGACGATCGACGTCGATGTCACCGAACTCCGGTTGGCCCTCAGCGGAACCGCGGTGAAGAGCTCGATCGCGGTCATCTGGGCCCTGTCGACGATCGTGAACCGGCACCAGGAGTTCCGGATGGCGCTCGATACGAGCGGCGCTGCCGCGGTCTGGGACGTCGTGCACCCGGCCTTCACCGTCTTCAACCCCGAGCGGGAGACGTTCGCGGGCGTCTGGACGCCGCACCGGGACGACTTCGCGACCTTCCACGACGAGGCGGCCGAGGTCGTCGACCGCCACCGCACGGCGACGACGCTCTTCCCGCAGGCCGACACCCCAGCGAACACCTTCGACGTGTCGAGCATCCCGTGGGCGTCGTTCACCGGGTTCACGCTGCAGATCGGAGACGGGTGGGACCACCTGCTCCCGATCATCACGCTCGGTCGCTACCGCCAGTCAGCGGACCGGACACTGATGCCCGTCGCGGTCCAGGTGCACCACGCGGCGGCGGACGGGTTCCACACGGCACGACTCGTGGACGAGCTACAGGAACTGCTGGCGGCGCCGGAGTGGGCGCTGGCGGCTCGACACTGAGGAGTTTGTTACGCCGGAGCCGTGACCGGACACTCCTCGGTGTGCAGGACGAACAGGACGACAGGGCCCCTGACCCGCCGTGCAGACCGTCAGCCCCCGACCCGCCCGAGCGTGACCCACTCCTCGTCACGGACGTAGCCGAGCGCGACGTTCGCCCGCTGGATCGCGGCGTTGTCCGCCGACCCGCCGGTCCGGAAGCGCGTGACACCCGCCGCAGACAGCTCGAGGACCGACGCGGCCTTCACGGCGACACCGAGGCCACGCCCACGTTGCGCCCGGTCGACGACCGTGAAGTCCGTCTCGGCCTCGGCTCCGTCGACGCTGACGAACGTCATCGCGACGAGTCCGCCGTCCGTCCGGAAGGCGCCGAACGCCCGGCGAGCAGCCGACGGCGTCGCACCGTCGCGGTCGAGCGGCTCGTGCTGCGTCGCGACGCTCCCCGGGTAGTCCCCGATCGTCGCCCGGTCGAGCGCGAGCACGGCGTCGACGTCGGCGGCCGCCAGAGCCCGTACCGATCCGGGAGCGCCGACGGCGAGCGCCCGCAACCGCTGCTCGTCGATCCGTTCCGCATCCAGTTGTGCGCCGAACGAGCGGGCGACGACGGCCCACCCGAGCGCTTCGAGTTCTGTTCGCCGCGGTGACTGCGCTGGCAGCACGATGGTCTCCCCCATAACTCGATGGTCGCATGCGGGCGACGCCGGGACTGTGGTCATGCTCATGGAGTCGACCCGCGGCTCCGCCATACGATCGTCTGTCGAACGCCGTCCTGCCCGATGACGGCGGGGTGGTCGACGCCATCGGCCGCTCTCTTGCACCCGCCCCTGAACCGACCGAGGACCATGCCGTCGTACCTGCTCTGCGCCCCACCCGTCTACGGTCACCTGGCACCGCTCGTCGCCGTCGGACGGGGTCTCGTCGTCCGAGGACACGAGGTCACGATGCTGACGGGCGCGAAGTACCGCGACCTCGTCACGGCGGCTGGGATCCGACACGTGCCGCTGCCCGCGAGCGTCGACTTCGACGACGGGCACCTGGAGGAGGTGCTCGCCGACGCCGGCAGCGCCCGTGGCATCGCCCGTGTCCGCGAGGGCATGCTCGCCGTCTTCGTCCGGGTCATCCCGGGCCAGTACCGGGCGATGCGTGCGCTGCTGGACCACGGCGGGTTCGATGCGGTCCTCGGCGAGGCGGCCTTCACCGGCCTCGCGCCCTACCTCGCCCTGCCGCCGGAGGACCGCCTGCCCGTCCTCGGCGTGGGGACGACACCGGTGACGATGGGGAGCGTCGACACGGCTCCGTTCGGCGCCGGCCTACAGCCCGGACGGGGACCGATCGGCGCCCTGCGCAACCGGCTGCTCACCGCTGCGCTGCGACCGGCGCTCACCCAGCCGCTCCGTCGCGCGGCCGACACGATGCTGGCGCAGGTGGGCGCGCCTCCGTCCCCGATCGACACCTTCGACTTCGCCTACCGGTGCTTCGACCAGCTGTTCCAGCTGGGTGTGGCGGAACTCGAGTACCCGCGGCGCGAGCTGCCCACCTCCGTGCGCTTCGTCGGACCGCTGCGCTCGACCGACGACCCGCGGCAGGCCGAGGACCTGCCGGACTGGTGGTCGGACCTCCGCCTCGGCCGCCCCGTCGTGCACGTGACGCAGGGCACGATCGACAACGTCGACTTCGGTCGACTGGTGGTCCCCACCCTGCGCGCCCTCGCCGCGGAACACGTGCTGGTCGTCGTGAGCACCGGCGGACGGCCGGTCGACGAGGTGGAACGTGCGTTCGGCGGCGCGTTGCCCGGGAACGCACGGGTGGCGACCCACCTGCCCTACGACCGCCTGCTGCCGCTGTGCGACGTCGTCGTGACGAACGGCGGGTTCGGCGGGGTGCAGCGAGCCCTGGCCCACGGTGTCCCCCTCGTGGTCGCGGGCTCGACCGAGGACAAGCCCGAGGTCGCCGCCCGGGTCGCCTGGGCCGGCTGCGGGCGCGATCTGCGGACCGGCACGCCCCGGGACAAGGCCGTCGGCCGTGCGGTCACCGAGGTGCTGACGTCACCGACGTTCGCGGCGCGGAGCCGGGAGCTCGCGGCGGCCATCGCCCGACTCCCCGATCCGGTGGACGTCATCGAGGCCGCCCTCACCGCGGCGGTCGCGCACCGCTGACACCGCGGTCTGGGACGCCGGCGTCGCCCCCGCCCGACGCCCGTGCCCGCAGCCCCTGGTCGAGGAAGTCGATCATCCACATGAAGCTCTCGTCGACGTCGGTGCCGAGCTGGAACCCGCCGGACACCTCGAGCGTGGCGAACCCGTGCAGCATGCTGCGGAGCATCCGGAGCGCGTGCACCTCGTCGGCCGGGTCCAGCCCGTAGTCCCGCAGGACGGTGACGAACGCCGACAGTGACCGGTCGAGGGCCGTGGCGAGCGGGTCGTCGGCGTCCGCCGGCCGGCTGCCGGTGGTGGCCGCGTAGCGGCCGGGGTGCCGTTGCACGTACCGGCGGACGGTGCGCGCGGCGGCGACCAGGGCCTCCCGTCCGGTGCGTCCGCGCGTCGCGTCGGCCAGCTCGTCGGTCAGCTCGGCGGCGGCGAGCGCGGCGATCCGCCGGGTCAGGTCCGGGAGGCCCGCCACGTGTTTGTAGAGGGACGGCGGCTTCACGCCGAGCCGGTCCGCGACGGTGCTCATGCTCAGCTGCGCGAGGCCGTTCTCGTCGGCCAGGCCGGCGGCGGCCGCGGTGACGACCGCTGCGTCGAGTCCGGCCCTAGGCACGGTCGCCGCCGGTGGTGGTCGCGGTCAGGGTGCGGCCGAGGAAGGGCAGCACGAGCGCCAGGACCTCGGCGGGCGTCTCGGTGTGCGGGTAGTGGCCGGCGCCGTCGATGACGGCGAGGTCGCCGAGTCCGGTGGGCAGGTCGGCGAGGATGCGGCGGCCCTCGGCGGCGGGGTCGGCCCAGTCCGGGTCGGCGCCACCCTGGACGACGAGGACCGGGCAGCGGACGTCCGCCAGTCGGGCTCCGGCGTCGGCGGGGGTCGTCTTCGTCATGGCCTGGAGGACCGCCATCCGTCCGGGACGTCGCAGTGCGTCCTCGATGCGGCTGCGTTCGGCGGCCCAGTCGCTGGGCTTGGTGGGGACGGCGAGGTCGAGGTAGGCGAGCCAGCCGGGCAGGCTGCCGGCGGCCATGACGCGGAGGAGCTGGACCGTGCCGGAGCGGTGGTGGTTCTGGTTGCGGAGGAACCCGCCGAGGTCGAAGGACTGCGCCCGGGTGAAGGGGGCGAGTTCGACGACGCCGGTGATGACATCCGGTGCGTCGGCGGCGGCGATGGTCGCGGCACCGCCGCTGATGGACTGGCCGACGACGACGGCCGGGCCGCCGAGGTGTCGGACGACGGCGACGAGGTCCTCGGCGATGTCGGTGCGGGAGTACCCGGCCCATCCGGCGCTGGAGTCGCCGCAGCCGCGGATGTCGACGTTCGCGACCCGGTACCCGGCGGCGACGAGTTCCGGCACGAGGAACCGGTACGAGTGTCGGCTGTCCCCCATGCCGTGGGCGAGGACGACGAGGGGTCCGGTGCCGCTGACGTCGACGGCGATGGTGCCGCCATCGCGTTCGATGTGTTCGAGCATGGTTGCCTCCTGGCTACGAGTGTTAGCCAAAAGCTAACACCCATAGCCGGAAGCGTCAACACCCGGTCAGGAACCGCCGCCGTTCGCCGCGATGAGCTGCAGCTGCGTCAGCGCGATCGGCGTCAGCGCCTCGAACGCGAGCGTCCCGCCGTCGACCCCGCCGGCGAACGGGAACACCCGCGTCTGGCCGTCCCAGTCGAACACCTCGTCCCGACCGTCGAGCACGTGCACCGCCGCACCGTCGGCGTCCCGCAGCACGATCCGCCACGACCCGGTCCCCGCGGCGGCGACGGTCACCGTGACGAGCGAGGACGCCGACACCGTGACCGGCACGACGACCGACTCACCGGCCCCGAGCGACACGACGCTCAGGCCGGTGTCGTCGGTGAGTGGCGACACCCCGACCGGCAGCACGTCGTCGGGTGTGTCCCGGTACCCGTGCAGCGCGGAGGCCGACGTGGGGCGGGTGTCCGCCGCCCAGCCCTGGGGCGTCTCGGCGAGCGCCACGTCGATGTGCGACGCGCCGACCACGACCGCGTGCGGGATGCTCACCGACTCCCAGGGCTCGCCGTCGACCGTGACCGACGCGATGTACGCCCCGCTGCCGGTGGTCTCGATGACGGTGGACTCGCCTCCTGCCCGGTGCAGCACCGTCCGGCGGACCGACGGCGGCACGATCACGTAGGTGCCGGTCGACGGTGCCAGCGGGTAGAGCCCGATCGTGGCGAAGACGTACCACGCGCTCATCTCGCCGTTGTCCTCGTCGCCCGGGTACCCCTGGCCGAGGTCGGAGCCGACGAACAGCCGGTCGAGGCACTCGCGGACGACACGGTGGGCGTCGTCGTGGCGACCGGTGGACATCGGGAAGAACGGGATGTGGTGCGCCGGCTGGTTGGACAGGCCGAGCATGCCCATCCGGATGTCGCGGGCCTCGGTCATCTCGTGGATCGCGAAGCCGTAGGAGCCGGAGCGGTCGGTGCCGCCGGTCTCGCGTCGCGCCCAGAAGCGGGCGAACGCATCGTCGAAGGCGGCCGTTCCACCGTGCAGGTCGACGACCCCGGCGCTGTCGTGCGGGGCGGTGAACATCGTGCCCCACGCGTTCGTCTCGGTGTAGTCGCTGCCCCACACGTCGGGGTCGAAGCCGCCGTCGGGACCGGCGCCACGCCAGCCGCCGTCTGGCGTGCGGCCGATGAAGAACCCGCGCTCGCGGTCGAAGACGTTCCGGTACTGCAGTGACCGCCGCGCGAACCACTCGTGTTCCGCCCGGTACCGGGCAGCACTGCTGTCGTCCCCGGCCGCGACCGCCCGGTCCGCCATCGCGTTCGCCAGCACGGCGACACCCCAGTCGTTGATGGCCGCGTCGAGTGTCCACGACATGCCCTCGCCGGTCGCCGTGTCGACGTACCCGCGGAACAGGCCCGGGAGGCTCCCCTTCCGCCCGACCCGCCGGTCCCGCGCCGGGACGGTCGCGTTGCGCACCGCGGACCGGTACGCCTGCGCGACGTCGAACCCGTCGACGCCCTTCGCCACGAGGTCGGCGAAGACGGTGTCGCTCGTGGTGCCGGTCATCACGTCCTCGGCGCCGGGGGCACTCCAGCGCGGGGTCCAGCCACCGTCGGTGAAGTGTCCGACGACGCCCTCGGCCAGGTCGGCCGCGGTGTCCGGGGTGAGGAGCGCGAGGAGCGGCCAGGCGGTCCGGTATGTGTCCCAGAACCCGTTCGTGGTGGTGAGCGGTCCGTCGACGACCTCGGGGGCGGGCTCGTCGCGGATCGGCTCGGACAGGACGTCGCCGTACGGGGACCGGTGTCGGGGGCGTCCGGCGGGGTCGGTCTCGCGGACGAGGGCGGTCTCCCCCGCCCGGGTCGGGTAGAGGAAGGCCCGGTACAGCCCGGAGTACAGCGACACGAGCTGGTCCGGGGTGGCGCCCTCGACCTGCAGCGTGTCGAGTTCGCCGGTCCAGCGGTCCTCGGCGTGGTGGCGCATCGCGTCGAAGTCCCCCGCGGCGCGGAGGTTCGCGGCCGCGTCCTCGGCGGAGACGGTCGAGATGCCGAGCAGGACGTCGGTGTCGCCGGACACCTCGACCCGACCGCGGAGCAGTCCGTCGACGAACGTGGTGTGGTCGGCGACGGCGTCGGCGATCCGGAGGTGCACGTGGTGTGGCGGCGTCTCGGCCCGGTCGTCGAGCAGGGCGTCCACGACCGCCGTGCCGTCCTCGAGCCGGACGGTGCACGAGCGGAGGACGCCGTGGTGGTCGAGGACGATGCTCCGGACGCCGGTGAAGCGCCACGCCAGGGCGAACTCCCCGGCGGTCATCTCGGCGGTGACGCCCCCGTCGAGGAGGACCCGGTAGCGGTGCGGGCCGTCGAGTTCGTCGACGTGGTCGAACCCGAGCGCGCGGGCGGTGCGGTCGACGTCGGGGTCGGGGAGCGGGGACGGCATCACCTGGAACACCCCGCGGTCGGCCATCCACGGCGACGGCAGGTGACTCGTCGCGAAGGCCTGGATCGTCGGCCGGTTGTCGCTCGGTCGGTTGTGCTCCTGGTAGGCGTACGGCCACCGGCTGTCGGCGGCGTTCGTCATCGGCAGGCCGAACACCCCACCGTG
>NZ_JASDDD010000074.1:0-12817 GCF_030407555.1 Curtobacterium sp. APC 4022 | reverse complement strand
GTCGTCCCCCGACCGAGCGCCGCCAGCCTAACCGATGCAAACTCATGAACAAGGTCGAGCTCGTGAACAAGGTCGAGCTCATCACCAACGTCGAGTCCGGCGTCCGAGGGCCTCGGTAGACTGCCCGGGTGTCAGTGAACCCCGAGCTCGTCGGCAGGACGTTCCCGCCGGCCCCGCCGTACCTGGTCGGTCGTGAGAAGGTGCGCGAGTTCTCCCGCGCCGTGTTCGCGACCAACCCGATCCACTCCGACCCCGCCGCCGCACGGGCCGCCGGGCACGCCGACGTCGTCGCCCCGGCCACCTTCGCGGTCGTCGTGCAGGAGGCCACGCTCGCGCAGCTCCTGGCCGAACCGGACGCCGGCATCGACTTCTCCCGTGTCGTGCACGGCGAGCAGAAGTTCGCCTACGCCCGACCGATCGTCGCCGGGGACGAACTCACCGCGACCCTCGCCGTCACGAGCGTGAAGACCCTGGGCGGCAACGCGATGGTCACCGCCGAGTCGAGCGTCGTCGACGCCGACGGACAGCACGTCGTCACCGCCACGTCCACCCTCGTCGTCCGAGGAGATGACGCATGACCGACACCGCCGCCGACCTGCAGGTCGGCACCGTCGTCGCGGAGCGCCAGGTGCACCTGACCCGCGACTCGCTCGTCCGGTACGCCGGGGCCTCCGGGGACTTCAACCCGATCCACTACCGCGACGACGTCGCCGCCTCGGTCGGGCTGCCCGGCGTCCTGGCACACGGCATGCTCACCATGGGCCTCGCCGTCCAGCCCGTCGCCGAGTGGCTCGGCGACCGCGGTTGGGTCGCCTCGTACGGCGTCCGCTTCACCCGCCCCGTCGTCGTCGACCCGACCGACGGTGCCGACGTCGGCGTGGTCGCCAAGGTCGGCACCCTCGACGACCAGGGCCGCCCGCAGCGCATCGACCTCACCGTGACCGCCGCCGGGCAGACCGTGCTCGGCAAGGCGCAGGTCACCGTGGCGTTCCACTGACCGTGGCGGAGACGACGCTCGCCGAGCTCACGACCCTGCGCGTCGGCGGTCCGGCCGGCCGACTGCTGGTCGCGGACACGACCGACGAACTCGTCGCCCACATCGTCGACGCCTGGGCGGACGAGGACGACTGGCTGGTCCTCGGCGGCGGCAGCAACCTGCTCGTCGCCGACCAGGGCTTCCCCGGCACCGTGGTGGTGGTCCGCACCCGCGGGGTCGACGCGGTGCCCGACGCCGACGGCGTCACCGTCCGCGTCGCCGCAGGGGAGCCGTGGGACGCGTTCATCGCGACGACCGTCGAGCGCGGATGGACCGGACTGGAGGCCCTCAGCGGCATCCCGGGCACGGTCGGTGCCGCCCCCGTGCAGAACATCGGCGCCTACGGGGTCGAGCTCTCCGACGTGCTCACCGCCGTCGACTTCCTGGACGCCGAGACCGGCGAGCGTTCCTGGGTCCCCGCGTCCGAGCTGGCGCTCGGCTACCGCACGAGCACCCTCAAGCACGGTCGTCGCGGCGTCGTGCTGACCGTCGAGTTCCGGCTCGGGACGGCCTCCGACGACGGGGTCCCGGTGCGCTACGCCCAGCTCGCGGGGTCCCTCGGCGTCGAACTCGGCACCCTCGTCGCCCCGGCCGACGTCCGCGCCGAGGTCCTCCGGTTGCGCGGGTCCAAAGGCATGGTGCTCGACGACGCCGACCCGGACACCTGGAGCGCCGGCTCGTTCTTCACCAACCCGATCGTCTCGGCCGGGTTCGCGCAGACGATGCCCGACGACGCACCGCGCTGGCCGGCCGGTGACGACGTGAAGCTCAGCGCCGCCTGGCTCATCGAGCACGCCGGGGTGCACCGCGGCTACGGCGTGCCGGGGTCCCGCGCCGGGATCTCCACGAAGCACACCCTCGCGCTGACGAACCGTGGGGGAGCGACGGCGGCCCAGGTCGCCGAACTCGCGCGCTACGTGCAGGTGACGGTCGCGAACCGCTTCGGCGTCACGCTCGTGCCGGAGCCCGTCGTGGTCGGGGACCTGCTCGCCTGACCGACGGCGCCGGCGACGGTGCCGACGGGGCGGACGCGAGGCGTGCCTCCCGGCCGTCGCCGACTCCGACGACATCGCTCCCCGCAACGACGACGCGCCCCGTCGAGACGGGGCGCGTCGTGCCGTACGGGGCGACCGGGATCAGCCGAACAGGCGGGCCAGACGGGCGACGCCCTCGGCGATGTCGTCGTCGCCGAGCGCGTAGGACAGGCGCAGGTACCCGGAGGGCCCGAACGCCTCGCCCGGGACGACCGCGACCTCGGCGTGCTCGAGGATCAGGTCGGCCAGCTCGAGGGTCGTGGTCGGCGTGCTGCCGGCCCACTCGCGACCGAGCAGCGCGGTGACGTCGGGGTACACGTAGAACGCTCCCTGTGGCACGGGCGTGTTGAAGCCGGGGATGGCGTTGAGGCCGGCGACGATCGCCTGCCGGCGACGGTCGAAGGCCTCGCGCATCGCCAGGACGGGCTCCTGCGGGCCGTCCAGGGCGGCGATCGCGGCACGCTGCGAGACGTTCGAGACGTTCGAGGACAGGTGGGACTGCAGGTTCGACGCGGCCTTGACCACGTCCGCCGGGCCGATCATCCAGCCGACCCGCCAGCCGGTCATGGCGTAGGTCTTGGCGACCCCGTTCACCAGGATCGTCGTGTCCGCGAGGGCCGGGACCTGCTCGAGGACACCGGAGAAGGTGAGGCCGTCGTAGAGCAGGTCCTGGTAGATCTCGTCGCTGATCACCCAGATGCCGTGCTCCAGCGCCCACTCGCCGATGGCGCGGGTCTGCTCGGCGGAGTAGACGGCACCGGTCGGGTTCGACGGGGAGCAGAAGAGCAACGCCTTCGTGCGCGGGGTCCGCGCTGCCTCGAGCTGCTCGACGGTGACGAGGTAGTCCTGGTCGCTGCCGGCGAAGACGTCGACGGGGACGCCGCCCGCCAGTCGGATGGCTTCGGGGTAGGTGGTCCAGTACGGCGCGGGCAGCAGGACCTCGTCCCCGGCGTCGACCACGGTCTGGAAGGCCTGGTAGACGGCCTGCTTGCCGCCGTTCGTGATGATGACCTGCGACGGGTCGACGGCGATGCCGGACTCGCGCGCGGTCTTGTCGGCGACCGCGCGCTTCAGGTCCGGGAGGCCCGTGGCCGGGGTGTACCGGTGGTTCGCCGGGTCCTGCGCTGCCGCGACGGCCGCGTCGACGACGTGCGCCGGGGTGGCGAAGTCGGGCTCGCCCGCGGCGAAGGAGATCACCGGGCGCCCGGAGGCCTTGAGGGCCTTCGCCTTGGCGTCGACCTTGAGGGTCGCGGACTCGGCGATGGCGGCGATGCGGGAGGCGATGCGCGGACGGTCCCCGGGCGCACCTGCGTCCGTGCCCGGGCGCGGGCTGCTGTCGGGGCTGTCGGTGGGCTGAGGGCTGGCGGCTTCGGTGCTCACGGGGTCAGCCTACCGACGCGCCGCGCCGGAGCATCCGTCAAGTGGACACCGCCGTCGGGACTCCCGTACACTGTTCTGCGGCGGTTGAAGTCTGTCGGAAACGGACTTCTTCTCCCTGGAACGACCGGATCCCGTACGGGTGGACGTTCCGAAGGGCGGTGGCTCAATTGGTAGAGCAGCGGTCTCCAAAACCGCAGGTTGCAGGTTCAAGTCCTGTCCGCCCTGCACATCGGGAAGGGTTGAAGTGGCGAGCAAAGACGTGGAGACGACTGACGACGTCGTCACCCAGGCAAAGGTCGACCGGGCTCAGCGCCGTGGCCCCTTCGCCGCGATCGCACTGTTCATCCGCCAGGTCTTCGGCGAGCTGCGCAAGGTCGTCACCCCGACCCGCAAGGAACTCTTCAGCTACACGGGCGTCGTGCTCGTGTTCGTCGTCGTGATGATGATCCTCGTGTCGGTCCTCGACTTCGTGTTCGGTCTCGGCGTCGGCTACGTGTTCGGCAACGGCCCCACGGCCTGACCCAGCTGGCATCAACCCCGGCGCGCTGCACTCCTGGCGCGCCCGGCCTGACCGCAGGTCCGACCGCTCCGGTCCTCCTCGGGGTACGGTCTTCCGGAGACGGTGACCCGTTCCCTGCCCGGGACACGAGCGCCATCCCGATCCGCACCATCGAACGGAAAGAACCGACTGTGTCTGACTACTCCCGCGACGACATCGACCTCGCGACCGCTGCCGAGCAGTCTTCCGAGGTCGAGGAGAACCAGGAAGGCGACGTCGAGACGAGCGAACTCCGTTCGACCGACTCCGCCGAGGAGCGCGCGATCTCCGTCGAGGACGACGACGACGAGTCCCTCGGGCTGAGCGACGAGCCGGACGACGGCACGGTCAGCACCGAGCTCGACGAGACGCTCGACGCCCTCGCCGAGTCGCGTGACCCGGAAGCCGACGCCGTCGTCGACGACGCGCTCGAGATCGACACCGCCGACGAGGCCGAAGCCGCCGTCGAAGCCGTCGAGGACGAAGAAGAGACCGAGCTCGAGGACGAGACCGCGGACGAAGCGAACGCCACCGTCGCCGCGGAGGAGTCCGCCGACACGCTCGGTGCGATCGCCCCGGAGTCCGAGGTCGACCTGGCTCCCGACACCGAGGTCACGATCACGGCCGAGGACGACGACGACGAGTCCGAGGTCGACCCGTACGAGGCGTTCAAGACCGAACTGCGGATGAAGCCGGGCAAGTGGTACGTCATCCACTCCTACGCGGGCTTCGAGCGCCGCGTGAAGGCGAACATCGAGAACCGCATGGTCTCGATGTCGATGGAGGACTACATCTACCAGGCCGAGGTCCCGATGGAGGACGTCGTCGAGATCAAGAACGGGCAGCGCAAGCTGGTCACCCGCGTCCGGATCCCCGGCTACGTGCTCGTCCGCATGGACCTCGACGAGGACTCGTGGTCCGTCGTCCGCCACACCCCGGGTGTGACCGGCTTCGTCGGCAACGCGCACAACCCGACCCCGCTCCGCTTCGACGAGGCCTTCGGCATGCTGAAGTCCCTCGTCCAGGTCGCCGAGGCGGCCCCGACCAAGGGCGGCGCCAAGGGCAGCGGACTCGCCCAGGCGCAGCCCCAGGCCGAGGTCGACTTCGAGGTCGGCGAGACGATCACGATCAAGGAAGGCTCGTTCGCGGGTCTGCCGGGGTCGATCTCCGAGATCAAGCCGGAGAGCGGCAAGCTCACCGTGCTCGTCTCGCTCTTCGAGCGCGAGACGCCGGTCGAGCTCAGCTTCGACCAGGTGACCAAGCTCTAGAGCTGGACACCATCCACTAGACTGTTCGAGTTTGGGTCCGCGCGCCTCGTGCGCTGCGGGTCCGTCACCGCGATCCGGAACCGCCGGAGACGCGGGAGAGTGCACGGATCCCCGTGCGTTCGATCCCAGGAGGAAAGCGAAACATGGCACCGAAGAAGAAGGTCACGGGCCTGATCAAGCTGCAGATCAACGCGGGCGCCGCCAACCCGGCACCGCCGATCGGTCCGGCGCTCGGTCAGCACGGCGTGAACATCATGGAGTTCTGCAAGGCGTACAACGCCCAGACCGAGTCGCAGCGCGGCAACGTCATCCCGGTGGAGATCACCGTCTACGAGGACCGTTCGTTCACGTTCATCCTCAAGACCCCGCCGGCAGCCGAGCTCATCAAGAAGGCCGCGGGTGTGAACAAGGGTTCCGCGACGCCGCACACGGTGAAGGCCGGACGCATCACGGCGGACCAGATCCGTCAGATCGCCGAGACCAAGCAGGCCGACCTGAACGCCAACGACATCGAGCAGGCGACGAAGATCATCGCCGGTACCGCTCGTTCGATGGGCATCACGGTCGAGGCCTGAGCCTCACCCTCCACACCCCAGTACTCACCGTGGGAGAGCCGCGCCGGCTCGCCAACCACGTATCTCGCAAGGAGACCACCATGGCGAAGAAGTCCAAGGCGTACCGCGCCGCGGCCGCGAAGATCGTGGCCGACAAGTTCTACACCCCCACCGAGGCAGTCGCCCTGGCGAAGGAGACCGGCTCTGCGAAGACCGACTCCACCGTCGAGGTCGCACTGAAGCTCGGCGTCGACCCGCGCAAGGCGGACCAGATGGTGCGCGGCACCGTCATCCTCCCGCACGGCACCGGCAAGACCGCCCGCGTCATCGTCTTCGCGACGGGTGCAGCCGCTGAGGCCGCCATCGCCGCCGGCGCCGACGAGGTCGGTGGCGACGAGCTCATCGCGAAGGTCGCCGAGGGTTACACCTCGTTCGACTCCGCGGTCTCGACCCCGGAGCTCATGGGCAAGGTCGGTCGTCTCGGCAAGGTGCTCGGCCCGCGTGGCCTCATGCCCAACCCGAAGACCGGCACCGTGACCCCGAACGTGGCCCAGGCCGTGAACGAGATCAAGGGCGGCAAGATCGAGTTCCGCGTCGACAAGCACTCCAACGTGCACTTCGTCGTCGGCAAGGCCTCGTTCACGCCGGAGCAGCTCGACGAGAACATCACCACCGCGCTCGACGAGATCGTCCGCCTCAAGCCGAGCGCCGCGAAGGGCCGGTACATCATGAAGGGCGCCGTCTCGACGACCTTCGGCCCGGGCATCCCGCTGGACGTCAACGTCTTCTGATCCTGATCAGCAGCGGATCGCACTGATCCACAGCACGACCTGAACGGCCCGCACCCCGGTGCGGGCCGTTCTGCGTTCCCGGTTCGGCGAGCCCCGCTCCGCGTTCCCGGTTCGGCGAGCCCCGCTCCGCGTTCTCCGGACAGGGCGATCGACCAGTACCGTGATCCCGTGCGGATCTTCGTGAACGTCCTGCGGCTCGTCGCCGCGATCGCCATCGTCGCGGCCATCGTCGACGACCTGCAGCGTGCGCTGCAGAACGGGTTCGTGTTCTGGAACTTCTTCGGGTACTTCACGAACCAGTCGAACATCCTGGTCGCGGTCGTCTTCGTCCTCACCGTCGTGGCGGCAGTGCGACGGCGTGATGCCGGCCGCCGCTTGGACCTCTTCCGTGGTGCCGCCACGGTCTACATCGCGACGACGGGCCTGGTCTACAACACGCTGCTCGCCCAGGTCGGGCAGCCGGTGGGGGAGTCCTGGTCGAACGACGTCCTGCACCGCTGGATCCCGTTGTACGTCGTGATCGACTGGCTGCTGTTCTCGGACCGCAGCCGACTGTTCTTCCGCGACGTGTGGTGGTTCCTGATCTACCCGGCGGCCTGGCTGGTCGTGGTCGTGATCCGCGGTGCGACCGACGGCTGGGTGCCCTACCCGTTCCTCGACCCGAAGTCGGGCTACGGCGTGGTCGCGCTGTACTGCCTGGGCGTCGCGGTGTTCATCGGCCTGATGGGCCTGATCGTCGTCGCGCTGTCCCGACTGCGGTTGATCCCGGTCAGCGAGCGTCCCGCAGGCGATCGAGCACCAGGTCCGCGAGGGCGATGAGCCCGCGGATGGCGTCGTCGTCGCGGTCGATCCACCGGCACTCGGGCTCGTCGGCGACCGGCACGAAGTCGTCGTGCTTCTCCCAGACGAACAGCGTCCGGTCGGCACCGAGCACGTACTGCTGCCACCACACCTGCCGCATGTAGTGCCGGGGGACGCGGGTGAAGCCGTTCGCGGTCGTCTTGATCTCTGCCAGCAGCAGGCGGCCGTCACGGTCGAGCCCGACACCGTCCGGGGTGGCCAGGTGTGCCCGGTTCGTGGCTGCGTGGAACAGGTGCGCCGAGGGCTGGATGCCGTGGGTCGCGGCGACCCACGAGGCGATCACGGGTTCGCGTTCCTTGCCGTGTTCGGTGTAGACGTTGCCGGCGAACCGGGAGCCGTACCGCTTGTCGGCGACGACCGCGTCGACGGCGTGGAGGGACGCGAGACGTGCGACGTCGGTGGCTGTGATGCCCATCGCGCGTGCGCGCAGCCAGGCGACGCGGTCGGACGAGTGCGCGACGATCCGCTCGGTGTGCCCGCGGAGCGCCGTGAAGGTGTCGTGCGCGCGAGTCGGACGCGCGGAGCCGGTGGCACGAGCGCCCGCAGCCCGACCGACGGCCGACGTGGCGGTGCCGGGCTGGGCCTCCCACCCGTCATCCAGGTCGCCCCAGAGAGTGGGCTGCACGATCGTCACCCCACGATTGTCCACCCGACCACCGGCACCGGCGAAACCGGCACGCGGTCGGGGTGCGGCGGTCAGGAGACCAGCTGCCGCCCCTCGGCCATCGTGACCAGCTCGTCGACGCCCGCGGGGGACAGCGCGTACGCGATGGCGAGCGCTGCGGCGCCCTGCAGTGCGGCGATCGAGCCGGCGCGGGACTGCGCGATGACGAGGTGCTCGGTGGCGAGGGGCATCGAGCGGGAGTAGACGACCTCCCGGACGCCGGCGAGCAGGTGCTCCCCGGCCTGGGTGATCGAGCCGCCGAGTGCGATGACCGACGGGTTGATGAGGGAGACGCAGGTCGCCAGGACCTCGCCGATGTCCCGGCCGGCCTGGCGCACGGCACCGATGGCGTCGAGGTCGGACCGGGCGACGAGCTCGATGACGTCGGCGCTGGTGTGCACGTCGTGGCCCTTCGCCCGCAGTGCCCGGGCGATCGCCGGACCGGAGGCGACGGCCTCCAGGCAGCCGGTGTTGCCGCAGTGGCAGGGGACGTCGCCCGCCCGCGAGACCCGGACGTGCCCGATGTCGCCCGCGGTGCCCTGCGCGCCGCGCTGCAGCCGGCCCTCCGAAACGATGCCGGAGCCGATGCCGGTGGCGACCTTCACGAAGAGCAGGTGGTCGAGGTCCGGCCAGCCGTGTGCCCGTTCGCCGAGGGCCGCGATGTTCACGTCGTTGTCGACGAGGACGTGGGCGCGGACGTGCTGGCGGAGCCACCCGGGGACGTCGAAGCCGTCCCAGCCGGGCATGATCGGCGGGTTGGCGGGGCGTCCGGTCGAGAACTCGACGGGGCCGGGCAGGCCGATGCCGAACGCGATGACGTCGTCGCGGGCGCGGCCGACCGAATCGAGCAGTTCGTCGACGACGCCGACGAGCCACTCGAGCGTGGGGACGGGTCCGGCGGCGATGTCGATCCGGGCGTCGCGGGTGGCGAGCTGGGTGCCGACCAGGTCGGTCACCGCGACCCGGCCGTGCGAGGCACCGAGGTCGGCGGCGACGACGAGTCGCGCGGCGGGGCGCAACGCGATCTGTGCCGGGGGTCGTCCGCCGGTGGAGGCGGCGGTGTCGACGGACCCGACGAGTCCGACGTCGACCAGGGCGTCGATGCGCACGCCGATGGTCGAGCGCGCCATCCCGGTGAGGGCAGCGAGTTCACCTCGGGTCCGCGGGACGCCGTCGCGCAGGATCTGGAAGAGCTCGCTGGCCCCGACCGGCGGCGTCGTCGCCGTCCGCGTCAAGTCGACCATGGTCGGAGTGAACCACACATCGTCCGGGCCACGCAACGAAGGTCGTCGAACCTCTTCGAACTTTTGCTTGACCGCCGACAAAAGCGCCCATAGTGTGACGATCGGTCAGAGAAGACCACATCTCGATGAGGAGAACACCTGGTGCCCCAACCGCTCTCGGTCCAGCTCTACACGGTGCGTGACGCACTGACGACGGACCTCCCCGGAACCCTGGCGACGATCGCCGACATCGGTTTCACGAACGTCGAGCTCTTCGGCTTCGTCGACCGTGCCGACGAGTACGCAGCCGCCCTGCAGCAGGCCGGTCTGACCGCGCCGAGCGGGCACGCACGTCTCCTCGACGTGGACGAGCAGGGGCTCGAGCGCATCCTCACCGCGAGCGTCACCGTCGGGCTCGGCACCCTCATCGACCCGCACGTCGACGAAGCACGCTGGACCACCCGCGAGGACGTCGAGGCCATCGCCCGCCAGTTCAACGACCTCGCGCCCCGCGCCGCCGACCATGGTCTGACCCTCGGCTACCACAACCACGCGTTCGAGTTCTCGAACCGCATCGACGGCTCGAGCGCCTTCGAGGTCTTCGCCGGCGCCCTCTCCGACGCCGTCGTCCTCGAGCTCGACACCTACTGGGCGAAGGTCGGCGGCGACGACCCGGTGGCCGTCCTCGGCCGACTCGGCGACCAGGTCCGGTTCCTGCACGTCAAGGACGGCGACGGCTCGCACGACGACAAGCAGCAGGTCGCGGTCGGCAACGGCATCATGCCGGTGCGCGACATCGTGGCCGCAGCGCCCGACGCCCAGCAGGTCATCGAGCTCGACGACCACGACGGCGACGTCGTCCAGGCCGTCCGCGACTCGTACGCCTTCCTCGCCGGAGCACACGCATGAGCGCCGCAGGACGTGTCGGGGTCGGTGTCATCGGCGCCGGCGTCATCTCTGACCAGTACCTGTCCAACCTGACGGTCTTCCCCGACGTCGAGGTCCTCTTCATCGCCGACATCGACCTGCCCCGGGCAGCGTCGCAGGCCGAGAAGTGGGGCGTGCCGGGCTCCGGCACGGTCGAAGAGCTGCTCGCCGTCGACGACATCGAGATCGTCGTGAACCTCACCATCCCGGCCGCACACGTCGAGGTCGCGCTGCAGGCGCTGGCCGCCGGCAAGCACGTCTGGGGCGAGAAGCCCTACGCGCTGGACCGGCAGAGCGCCGCGCAGCTCCGCGACGCCGCGGTCGCCGCCGGCAAGACCGTCAGCGTCGCCCCGGACACGTTCCTCGGCGCCGGACTGCAGACCGCGCTCCGCACCATCCGCGACGGCCGCATCGGCACCCCGCTGAACGGGCTGACCCTCTTCCAGAGCCCCGGCCCGGAGTCCTGGCACCCGAGCCCCGAGTTCCTCTTCGCCTACGGTGCCGGCCCGCTGTTCGACATCGGCCCGTACTACATCACGACCCTCGTGCAGGCGTTCGGACCAGTCGCGAAGGTCACGGCCACCGCGTCGAAGTCCCGCGCCACCCGCACGATCGGCTCGGGTCCGAAGGCCGGCACCGACTTCCCGGTCGACGTCCCGACGAACCACTCGGCGCTGATCCAGTTCGAGAACGGCGGCAGCGCGCAGAGCGTCTTCTCGTTCGAGTCCGACCGCGGCCGCACCGGCTTCGTCGAGATCGCGGGCGAGACCGGCACGGTCGTCTTCCCCGACCCGAACGACTTCGACGGCGACACCGAGCTGTACGCGCTCGGCGCCGACGAGCCCGAGACGATCCCCGCCGTCGGGTCCACCTACTCGCGGGGGACGGGCGTGGTCGACCTGGCCCGCTCCCTCCGTGCGGGTGAGGAGAACCGGGTCCCCGGTGCCCTCGCCTTCCACGTCCTCGACGTGATGGTCTCCATCGCCGAGGCAGCCGAACGTGGTGAGACCGTGCTCGTCGAGAGCACGGTCTCACCCTCCCCGACCCTCCCCGAGGGTTGGGACCCCGCGGAGCAGACCCTGGCCTGACCAGGTCCAGCCCGACCGGACCCTGGTCCGACCCGGCCCTGCCCCGTCCCACACAGCAGCACCCAGCACCACCACCGAGCACCACCTCCTGCAAGATCTCAACGACGAGAAAGTAGAGCCTCATGCGCACTGCCATCCGCGCACTGGCCATCACCGCGGCCGCGGCACTCACCGTGACCGGCCTCGCAGCCTGCTCCTCCGGGTCGTCCGGTTCCGCCGGCGACTCGAAGACGCTCACCTACTGGGCGTCGAACCAGGGCACGTCCCTGCAGAACGACAAGGAGGTGCTGACCCCCGTCCTCGAGAAGTTCACCAAGGAGACCGGGATCAAGGTCAACCTCCAGGTCATCGGCTGGAACGACCTCCAGACGAAGATCCAGACCGCCGTCACCTCGGGCCAGGGCCCGGACGTGGTGAACATCGGCAACACCTGGGCGACCTCGCTCCAGGCCACCGGCGCCTTCCAGGAGTTCGGTGACTCGGAGATGAAGGCGATCGGCGGTGCCGACAAGTTCGGCAAGGTCGCGCTCTCCACCGGTGGCGCCCCGGACAAGACCGTCACGAGCGTCCCGCTCTACGGCCTCGCCTACGGCCTCTTCTACAACAAGCAGATGCTCAAGGACGCGAACATCGAGCCGCCCACGAACTGGGACGACCTCGTCACCGCGGCCAAGACGCTGACGAAGGGTGACACCTACGGGTTCAGCCTCGCCGGTGGTTCGTACACCGAGAACGCGCACTTCGCGTTCATCAACTCGGCGCAGAACGGCGGCGAGTGGTTCGACAAGAGCGGCAAGCCGACCTTCACCTCGAAGGCCAACGTCGACGGCATCAAGCGCTACATCGACCTGATGCAGGACGCGAAGGCCGCGAACCCCTCGAACGCGCAGTACGACAACGCCACGCAGTCGGTCACGGACTTCGCGAACAAGAAGGCCGCGATGATCCTCAACCAGAACAACGCGAACAACACCATCAACTCGCTCGGCATGAAGTCGGACGAGTACGGCGTCGTCCCGCTGCCCGCTCCGACCGGTGGCGAGCAGATCGCCAGCTTCCCGGCCGGCATCAACCTCTCCGTCTTCAAGAACACGAAGAACAAGGAGGGCGCGCTGAAGTTCGTCAAGTACATGACGAGCGCGGACACACAGACCACGCTCGACAAGCCGTACGCGGCACTGCCGGTGCTCGCCGCCGCTGCTGACTCCGTCACGGACGAGCAGACGAAGACGTTCCTCGACATCTACAACAACAAGGCGAAGCCGCTCCCGCTGGTGCCCGCCGAGGACCAGTTCGAGTCCACGGTCGGCAAGGCGATGAACGACATGTTCGCCAAGATCGCGACGGGTTCGACGGTGTCCGACAAGGACATCAAGAGCGCGCTGCAGACGGCCCAGGACCAGGTCTCCCAGGCCGCAGGCTGATCCGACGGGAGGCCCGGACCACGACCGTC